>CABUHP010000027.1 GCA_902491415.1 uncultured Collinsella sp. | reverse complement strand
GTCCTGTCGGCGGCTCTTGTATCCCTCGACGTCCACTACAACCGGATACCTAAAGCCAAGCTTGCGGCTCACCAGCAAAGAGAACATAACCTGAAGGGCATCAAGGGTACGACCATGACGGCCAATGAGAACAGCAAGATCAGGAGCGGTAACATCCAAAATCAGCTCGCCCTCGTCACCCTCGTACTCATCAATAGGAGAGTTGGCGGCATCGAAGTGCGAAAGGATGGAACGCAGAATGGAAATCGCAACATCGGCGATGGTGTCGAGCTCCTCATCGGTCAGCTCTTCACCGGCCTTGTAGCGCTGTGCAATCTCGGGATAATCGCCCGCAATCTGCGGGGCAACCTCCTCAAGCATATCCTCGATGATCTCTTCAGACATAACGTACTCCAAAAGTTAGGTACCTAAATAAGATTGATATCCCGACTACTTCTTCTTGTGCGGGCGCGGCTTCTTCTCGCGACGGGTAACCTCGACCTGCAGCGGAGCGTTCTTGAGGCGCTCCTCCTCATCGGCCTTAGCCTTGTCGATAACCTTCTGTGTCACGAAGATCTGCTGGATAACCTGCCAGGCAGAAGACACATCGTAGTACAGCAGAACACCAACGGGAAGGCTCCAGCCCATCCAAAGCATCATGACCGTCATGACAACGGCCATCATACGCATGCTCTGGGCCTGCTGGCCGGTCTGGTTGCGCGACATATAGAGCTGCGGAATCAGGGTCAGGACGGCAAACAGGATCAGGCAGACCAGCGCAGGCAGTGCAACCATAAAGCCATCGGCAAAGGAAGCGCTCGGCGTGGTGGTCAGGTCGGGCAGGATGTTGAAGAACGAGAACGTGCCCTCGTTAAAGTACTGCGGCAGGTTACGAAGCAGCGTAAACAGGGCAAACAGGATAGGCATCTGAATCAGAAGCGGCAGACAACCAGCCATGGGGTTGAACTTGTTCTCGCTGTAGAACTTCTGCATCTCCTCGGCCTGACGCTGGGGATCGTCGGCATAGCGCTCCTGGATCTCGAGCATCTTGGGCTGCAGCACCTGCATGCGAGCCGTCGACTTGGTCGACTTGAGCATAAGCGGCGTCAGCAGCAGACGGATGATGACCACCAGGATGATGATGGACAGGCCCCAGTCGACCGCAAAGGTCTGGATGAGCTTGAGCAGCTCGAAAAGGATGTTAACGATCCAATCCCACATGTAAGTTTTCCTCCGATAGCGAGTGCCCGCTAGGGCACAGGGTCATAACCGCCGACGTGCAGGGGATTGCAGCGAGCGATGCGCCTCACGGCAAGCCAGCAGCCTCTCAAAACACCGTACTTCTCAATCGCCTGGATGGCGTATTGCGAGCACGTTGGGTAATAAATGCAGGCGTCAGGCAATAAGGGCGAAATAACCTGTTGATATATGCGAATAGGAGCGATGGCAACACGTCGCAAAACGTGATTGCTCATCGCTCCTCCCCGGCAACGCCGGCGCGTTTCATAAGCGAACGCAATGCCTTGTCCATCTCCTGCGGCGAGGAATCCCTCGTCTTGGGAGTTGCGAACAAGATGATGTCATAACCCGCAACGGGAAATCCGCAGCTGCGGGCGGCCTCGCGCATCACACGCTTAGAACGGTTGCGCACGACAGCACAACCGAGCCGTTTAGCACCAACGAAGGCGACCCTTCCGGAGTCGCCTTCGCCAACCGATTCACATATGTTCATTCGAATCAGAGGGTGATTGAAACGACGCCCCTGACTGAACACATGCTCGAAATCTTGCCGAGACTTAATAGTCTTCATGCGAGATGTGTGTATCGCTGCTAGACAGTGAGACGCTTGCGGCCCTTGGCGCGACGACGGGCGAGCACGGCACGACCACCCTTAGTGGCCATACGGGCACGGAAGCCATGGGTCTTGGCACGCTTACGCTTATTAGGCTGATACGTACGCTTCATCTTAAGTTCCTCCTGCTGCATTTCGAGTGTCCGCGGGGGCGCGGACGCAGATATAGACACGTGAGCTTGAAGATTGTAGGGAAATCAATGTTCAAATGTCAAGAAATCAAAGGTAAAAGGTTGCGCAGTTCACACGGTTCCCCCATAAGCCGAGCTCGATTTAGCGGTACATGGCAACTTTTCACGATATTTCATCGAGTTTTCAACAGGTCATGTTGGCAATGTTGAGAACTTTTCGTCCGTTTTCCAAAGTTTTCAACAGGTTTTGAAAAGTTGTTGAAAGATGAGAAACATTGCACGGTGAGCTACTATTTGTTCGAAACCTTTTGAAAGATTGCGAGCGGCATGTCTGACGACTTTTACACCATGGTCGATTCCGGAGACCCGGCACCCGACAACGAGCACATCACCGGCGTGCGCGAAGAGCGTAAGGAAGGCGAGCAGACGACCACGCAGGCGCCAAAAGCCATGTACGCCGCGCGCATCGCCGTCTATGACGACATGCTGTCGACACCGCGTGTGATCGTCATTGATCCGCAAGATGTCCGCACGTATTTGGAAGAGACGACCAACACCGTCTACCAGTGTATGAAAGAGCAAGGTGGCCACATCTCGCTCATGGTCATCCGCGAGATTGTCGAAAACTTTATCCACGCACACTTTGCCGAGCCCATCATCTCGATTCTGGACGGCGGAGACACCATCCGCTTTGCTGATCAAGGACCCGGCATCGACGACAAGGAGCGCGCTTTCGACTTTGGCGTTACCAGCGCAAACAGCAAGATGAAGCGCTATATCCGTGGAACAGGAGCAGGGTTTCCCATGGTGCAGGAGTATTTGGAAAACGCCGGCGGGGCCGTGTCCATCGAGGACAATATGGGCAACGGCACCGTGGTTACGGTAAGCCTGGACCCTAAACGCGTGCAGGAAATCGAACGCGCCGGCGGGCGCGGTGCTGCCGTGCGGCCCGAGACGGAGCAGCCCGCATATCCCCTGCCGGGAGCTTTTGCGCAGCAGCCCATGGCAACGCAACAGATGCAGCCCCGCGTGGGACAGATGCAGCAGCCCGGAATGCTTCCTACACAAGAGCCCCAGGCGGCGTCGATGTCGATGCCGCCAAACGTGCCACAGGCCATGCCGCTGGCGGATCAGGATACAGCAGCAATGCAGCAGGCGACGGGGGCACCGGGTAGCCAGCAAATGGGCTATCAGCCGTACCAACAGGGATATCCATATCAGCAGATGCAGCCACTGGGGTATGGCCAGCAGTTCCCGCAGCAGTACCAGCAGGGATATCAGCAGCCGTACCAGCAGATGCCGCAGCAGCAGTACAACCCCTGGGCCCAGCAGATGCCTCCGCAGCCTTACCAACAGTGGCCTCAAAGTTTTCAACAGCAAATGCCGCCGATGCAGAGTTCTCAACAACCAGCAGCTCAAATGATGTATCCTAATGCAGCAAATCAGTATGCGCAGCCACAACCGGACGTGTTCGTAAGCGATCGCGGCAACGCCGCGCTGGGCTATCTGGCGCAAAATCAAGCGTGCGGTGCTACCGATCTGGCGAGGGCGTTTGGAAACTCGGCCCCCACTTGGTCACGCATGCTCAATGACTTGGCGCAGGCCGGCTTGGTCATCAAGCATGGCCAGAAATACCATCTGACCGAACTCGGCGCCGCTCGCGTGCGAGCTCAGAGCTAAAGAACGGGAGAGATAGTGGACGAGGAAGCAAGCATCATCCTGGGGGATGCCATCGCCTTTTGCCAGCGCGACGGCCAAGATGCACGCCTCATCAACATGCTGGGGCAATCGCGCGCCATAAGCCTAACCGAAGATACGCTCACGATCGAGGCCCCCTCGCGCTTTGCCATCGCGCAGCTCAAAAAGCATCAGCCGACCATTGAGGCCTATCTGGAAGAAATCGCCTTTGCACCGATTGCGCTCGACATCGTGGCACCGCAAGGCGCCGCGACGGAATCCGCTGCCGCGACGGCGCCCGCCACGGCCCTCGCTGCTTCCCCGGCGGCGCCGGCCTCCGCAGGCGACGTGCCGACAATCGGGCACCAGCACAGCGATGTTTCCCGTGAAACCATGGCACCGTTGCCGACCGCGGCGGCGACGTCAACGAACGCACCCGTCACGCACATGCCCATCGCTCACGACGCAACGACGGGCGCGGATTCGGGCATTGCAATCAAGAACACGCTCTCGGCCGATGATTTTCGTCGCATGATGAACCAGATGAAGGGCGGAGCGCCAACTAAATCCACGCAAGCTGCGACCCCCGCTTCACCCATGCCAGCACCGACCGCGCCGGCCGAACAGAATACGGATGGAGCCCCGCTCGCCGCGAACTCAAAATTTACCTTTGAGAACTTTGTCTACGGCCCCGAGAACAGCCATGCCTATCGCTCGGCACTCAAGTTTGCCGCCCTCGCGGACGAGCGCGGCACATGCACATCGCTGTTCATCTACGGCAAATCGGGCCTGGGCAAGACGCACCTACTGCTTGCCATCAAAAACGAGCTCGCCGAGAAGTCGCCCGAGATCAAGGTCAAGTATGCCAACTCCCAGGCATATCTGGACGACCTGATGACCGAGTTCGACCGCCAAAAGAAGAGCAACGCCCCCATCATGCAGGCGTACCACGGCGTGGACGTGCTCATCATCGATGACATCCAAAACATCATCGGCAAGCGCGCGAGCGTGGACTACTTTTTCCAGCTCATGGACGAGTTCATCCGCAACAACAAGAAGGTCGTCATCGCGGCAGACCGTGCCCCCAAGGACCTGAGCATGGACGAGCGTCTGACCAGCCGCTTCAACGCCGGCATGCTCTGCCTGGTCGCAGAGCCCAGCTACGAGATGAAATACAAGATCTTGCAGCGCTATTACGAGAACACCATCGTCGCCGCTCCCGAGGCAGGCGACGACTCGCTGCTGGCGGCCTATGGGGGCGACGGCGGGCACCTGACCGACGAGCACTTTAAACACATGGCCGAGGTCTCGGGCACCAACATTCGCGAACTCGAGAGCTTTTGCGAGCGCTGCGCCGGCGAGGCGGGCGACCGCGAGCGCGAGGGCGGGGAGCTCACCTTTGATGATATCGACGCCATCGCCAGCCAGTACTTCGACACATCGGCCAAAAAGATCAACGTGCAAACGGTTCAGTCCGTCATCGAAGAGCAGTACGGCGTGACGCACGAGGAGCTCATCGGCCCGCGTCGCAACGCCAATATCGCCAAAGCACGCCATATCGCTATCTACCTTGCCATCGAAATGTGCGAGATGACGACCACGGCGGTAGGCGCCGAATTTGGCAACCGCAACCACTCGACCGTCAGCACGAGTTACAAAAAGGTCCAGAAGATGATCCAGGAAGACCGCACCGTCACCGAAGACCTCAAGTCGCTGCGCGATAAAATTACGCTGCGCTCGTAGGGAAATAGAGACACCTGTTGAAAACTTGTCGAAACCACGGGCATAAGGTGTCTAAAACCCAATCCGCGGTGATGAAAAGTTTTGCGCAGGTTTTGAACGTGGAAAACCACCCCTGTTGCACACAGGTTGCTGTCGATTCTCTTTCTGGGTCTGACCTGCGTCTTTGGGAGTAATCAACAGTTTCGTCAGTGCTATTACTATTATTAAGATATTTATATCTATAGAAAGGTATTAAAAGATGAAGTTCACCGTCAGCCAGAGCTCGCTTACACAAGCCATCGGCGTCGTTATGAAGGGTGTCGCTTCGGCATCCACCCTTCCCATCCTGTCGGGCGTGCTCGTTAAGGCCCAAGACGGCATCTTGGAATTCCAGACCTCTAACTACACCATCTCGATCCGTCATCGCATCGCGGCGCATGTCGAAGAAGAGGGCGAGATGGTTATCCCCTGTAAGATGCTCTCCAATATCACCAAGACCCTCCCCGATGCCCCGGTCACCTTTGAGCTGTCCGAGCGCCAAGTGCTGATTGGTTGCGAGAAGAGCTCTTTTAGGCTGAACACGCTCGATGCCAATGACTTCCCCGAGTTTCCGGCCTATGCCATCGAGAGTGCCGTGGAGCTGCCGACCGATATCTTGTCCGAGATGGTCAGCCGCGTGTGGCGCGTCACCTCGACCGACAAGGCCCGCCCCATCCTGGGCGGCGTGCACATGAAGGTCGAGAACAACACCGTTCGCCTGGTGGCGACCGATTCCTTCCGTTTGGCCGTGTGCGATACGCAGGTCGAGACCTCAACCCTCGAGGGTTCCTTTGAGCTCAACGTTCCGGCCGACGCCTTTAACGACGCGCTGAACATCATGGCAAGCCAGGCGACCATCATGATCGGGGCTACCGACACCCAGGTCGTCTTCGAGGCCGGCAACACCACCTACGTGTCGCGCCGCATCGAGGGCGTGTACCCCAACTACAAGCAGCTCATCCCCGATTCGTGCGTGACGAGCGTCAAGATCGACGTCGCCGCCTTTAACGCCGCCCTCAAGCGCGTGGCCGTTATCGCGAGCGCCAACCCCGCCGTCAAGTTCGAGATCGATGTCGAGAACGGGCAGATGGGCCTGTCCTCCATTTCCAATGACCAGGACCTTGCGCAGGAGACAATCGATGTCGAGGCCGAGGGCGAGTCGGGTACCATCGCCTTCAACTACCATTACATCTTCGGCTGCCTCAATGCCCTGTCCAAGGAGAAGGAGATCACGCTGGAGCTCAAGAGCTACTCGCAGGCGGGCATCTTTAAGTCCTACGATAAGATCAACTACCTGTACCTGGTCATGCCGGTCCGCATCTAGCGCTGCGCCATGACCATGTTCGCCCGCGATCTTTCCGTCGCGCACTACCGCAGTTTCGATAGCTATCGCCTTGCCCTGGACGAGGGCGTGACGATACTTGCGGGACCCAACGCGGCGGGAAAGACCAATCTCATAGAGGCGCTGCAGCTGCTGACGAGCGGCGCCTCGTTTAGGCATCCGACCGCAGCCGAGCTCGTCCATGACGGCGTGGGCTCGTGCAAGATCGAGCTGAGGCTCGAGGGCGACGGCCGCGTGCTTGATATGGGATTGAGCGCGGAGGACGGTAAGCGCTCGTTTAGCCGCAACGGCAAGAGATGCTCTGCCGCCGGTGTGCGCGGAGTTCTGCCGAGCGTGCTGTTTTGCCCCGACCATCTGGACATGGTTAAGCGAGGCGCCAGTGTGCGCCGCGCCGCCCTCGATGACTTTGGCATGCAACTGAGCGCACGCTATGCCGATCTTGCGAGCACCTATGGGCGCTGCGTGACCCAGCGTAACGCCTTGCTCAAGGAGACCTGGTGCTGCCGCGAGATGCTCGGCGCGTGGAACGATTCGATTGCCCGTGCGGGCTCGGCCCTGCTCGTGCACCGGTTGGCCCTGCTCGACCGGCTGGCGGGCCATGTGCACACTGCCTACGGGCAAGTGGCGTCAGGTGAGACCGCCAACGTGACCTATGCGTCCACGCTGGGGGATTTGCCCCAGGTCGAGGATCGCGAAGAGCTGAAGGGCTGGGCGTACGAGCGCATGCTGGCTGCCCTTGATGAGCACGCCGACGAGGAAATTCGCCGCGGCGTGACGTTGGTGGGACCGCATCGCGACGAGATTGAGTTCACCGTGGCGGGTCGCTCCGCCCGTTCATTTGCCAGCCAAGGACAGCAGCGTACGCTGGTGCTGTCCTGGAAGGTGGCCGAGGTTGCCGTGGCTCGCGATGTCCTGGGCACCGCCCCACTGCTGCTTCTGGACGACGTGATGAGCGAGCTCGACGGCGAGCGTCGCGGCGCTTTCCTGCGGCTGATCGGCGATGATATCCAGACGGTCATAACTACGACCAACCTGGGGTACTTTACCGATGACCTACTTGATCGAGCCAAGGTGGTGGGCATGGGTGAGACGTGCTAATTACGAGCGCGAGAGCGAAACGGTTGCCTTCAGTGGATTTTTGAACGCAGAGCGTCAGCGCATCCTGGCGTCGGCGACGCCTGAGCGCCGCGCGCAGATGGAGGCTGCAGAGGAATCTCGCGCGGTCTATCGCGCGTGGAACGCGGTGTGCTCGGGCACGCGCGAGGGGCGGCATGTGACGGGCCTGCGCTACCTGCCCGAGTCCAATGAGCTGCTGGTATATCTCGATTCGCCCTCGTGGACGCAGGAAATGACGCTGTTGCGCGAGATCATCCGCGCGCGCATGGAGCGCGCCGGTGCGCATGTGGACGGCCTGGTGTTCAAAACCACCGCCCCCGGCCACACACCGCCCGCTGCAAAAGAGCGCCTGCGTCCGGCCGTGGCCGAGCGTCCGCCGGCTCCGCATGCCGACCTCAGCGATGCCGAACGTGCCGAGATCGAGCACCAAGTGGCACCCATCGAGGACCAAAAACTGCGCGAGGCCCTCGAGAACGCCATGAGAGCCAGTGCCGAGTGGGCCAAGGGCGTGCAGAGCAAAAAAGAGCCTTAAATCGCATCTGGTGGCCTTGTAGAGCCAAATACCCTCGTCCCCGAGGGTATTTTTTTACGATAAACTAGTAAGGCTGTACACATTTTCTTAACTGAAGGAGGACGTGTGGCAAACGAAAACGATTACGATGGCGGCGAGATTAAGATTCTCGAAGGTCTCGAGGCCGTTCGTAAGCGCCCGGGCATGTACATTGGCTCGACGAGCGCCAGCGGTCTTCATCACCTGGTGTGGGAGATCGTTGACAACTCCGTCGACGAGGCCATGGCCGGTTTCTGCACCGAGATTCAGGTGACGGTCCACGCCGACAACTCCATCACGGTCGTCGACAACGGGCGCGGCATCCCCGTCGACGAGCATCCTATCAAAAAGATCCCGACGCTCGAGGTCGTCATGACGATCCTGCACGCCGGCGGTAAGTTCGATAACTCGGCCTACAAGGTCTCGGGCGGACTGCACGGCGTGGGCATCTCCGTCGTCAACGCCCTGTCCAAGCGTGTGGTCGTGCAGGTATGCCGCGATGGCAACATCTACGAGATGGAGTTTTCGCGCGGCAAGACCGTCAAGAAAATGGAGGTCGTGGGCACTTCGGAGACGACGGGCACCACTGTCAGCTTCTGGCCCGACGACGAGATCTTCGAGACCTGCATCTACGATTTCGACACGCTGCACAACCGTCTGCAGGAGACGGCATTCCTCAACAAGAACCTCAAGATCGTGCTGACCGACGAGCGCGAGGCGACTCCCCATGTGGAGGAGTTTTGCTATGCGGGCGGCATCATCGATTTCGTCAAGTTCCTCAACGAGGGCAAGGATGTCCCCGAGGCCTTTAAGGAGCCCATTTATATTGAGGGCAAATCGGATCCGGATGCGCCCGTGACCAAGATGGGCGAGGTCGAGGTGTCCTTGCAGTGGAATAGCGGCTACGGTGAGAACGTCATGTCGTTTGCCAACGACATCTACACCCCCGAGGGCGGCATGCACCTTGAGGGCTTCCGTACCGCACTCACCCGCGTGATTAACGATTACGCTCGCAAGCAGAACCTGCTCAAGGAAAAAGACGCCAACCTGACCGGCGACGATGTTCGCGAGGGCCTATCGGCTGTTATCTCGGTCAAGCTGCCCGATCCGCAGTTTGAGGGCCAGACCAAGGCCAAGCTCGGCAGCTCCTATATGCGCGCGCTGACGCTCAAGATCGTGACCGACGGGCTTGCCGATTACCTCGAGGAGCATCCCAAGCCCGCTCGCGAGATCGTCAAGAAAGCCCAACAGGCCTGCAAGGCGCGCAACGCCGCCCGTAAGGCGCGCGAGGCGACCCGCCGCAAGAGCCTGCTCGAGACGGCGTCGCTGCCCGGCAAGCTCGCCGACTGTTCGGTGCGCGACGCCGAGTTGACTGAGCTCTTTATCGTAGAGGGCGACTCGGCAGGCGGCTCGGCCAAGGACGGCCGTCGCCGAGACATCCAGGCGATCCTACCCCTGCGCGGCAAGATTTTGAACGTCGAGCGCGTGGGCGATCATCGTGCGTTCTCGAGCGACACCATCCAGTCACTCATCACTGCGATCGGCTGCGGCGTCACGACGAGCGCCGGCGACGGTGGCGACTTCGATATCAGCAAGGCGCGCTACCACAAGATCATCATCATGACCGATGCAGACGTTGACGGTGCGCATATCCGCATCCTGCTGCTGACGTTCTTCTACAAGTACATGCGCCCGTTGATTGATGCCGGCTACGTTTACGTCGCTTGCCCGCCCATCTTTGGCATCAAGGTGCGCAACAAGATTCACTACGTGTATCCCAACGGCCGCCAGCCCGAAGACGAGATCCTGCGCGACACCATCCAGAGCCTGGGGCTGAACCCTGACGACAACGACGAGGACGGTAAGGCCAAGGACGGCAAGATCACTAAGAAGCGCAAGGGCTACACCGTCCAGCGCTATAAGGGCCTGGGCGAGATGGACCCCAAGCAGCTTGCCTCGACGACGATGGACCCCAAGACCCGTATCCTGCAGCGCGTGTCGATCGAGGACGCCGTGGTGGCGGACCGCGCCGTGCGCGAGCTCATGGGTTCCGAGGTCGGCTATCGCCGCGAGTACATTGAAAAACACGCGCATGATGCACGATTCCTTGATGCTTAAGAGGAGGTAACGTGGCAGACGATATCAACAACAACGAGGGTATGGACGAGGCCGGCGATGCCGGCATGCCCGACGATCTGAAGCGCCTGCTTGCCCGTGCTGAGCAGGGCGAGGACGGCGACCCGGACGCCTATAACCCCGATGCCGATGATGATGAGGAAGAGGATGACGACGGTGAGCTCGAGGAGAGCTTTGGCGAAGTCGACCGTGGTGCCTCGGCCGGCGAGGATATAAACGGCGGCCAGCTCCAGATTTCAGAGTTCGGCCGCGAGATGAAGCAGTCGTTCATCGAGTACTCGATGTCGGTCATCACGGCGCGCGCCCTGCCGGACGTGCGCGATGGCTTAAAGCCGGTGCACCGTCGCATCCTGTACGCAATGAACGAGAGCGGCATCTACCCCAACCGTCCGCACAAGAAGTCGGCCTGGACGGTCGGCGAAGTTATCGGTAAGTACCATCCGCACGGCGACTCCGCGGTCTATGAGGCCATGGTCCGCCTGGCGCAGTGGTTCTCCATGCGCACGCCGCTCATTGACGGTCACGGCAACTTCGGCAACATCGACGGCGACGGCGCCGCCGCCATGCGTTACACCGAGAGCCGCCTGGCGAAGCCCGCCATGGAGCTCTTGCGTGACCTGCAGAAGGACACCGTCGACTGGCAGCCCAACTACGACGAGTCGCTCGCCGAGCCCCAGGCGCTGCCTGCCCGCTTCCCCAACCTGCTGGTCAACGGCAGCCAGGGTATCGCCGTCGGCATGGCCACCAACATCGCCCCGCATAACCTCACCGAGGCGATCGAGGCCACCTGCTACCTGATCGACAACCCCGACGCCACCGTCGACGAGCTCATGCAGATCATGCCCGGTCCGGACTTCCCCACCGGTGCCATCATCATGGGTAGCGCCGGCATTAGGCAGAGCTACGAGACCGGCCGCGGCTCCATTACCGTGCGCGCCAAGGCCCACGTGGAATCCACCAAGACCGGCCGCAGCCGCCTGGTCTTTACCGAGATTCCCTACATGGTCAACAAGGGCACCCTGCAGGAGAAAATCGCCCAGCTCGTCAATGACAAGCGCATCGAGGGTATCTCGGATATGCGCGATGAATCCAACCAGAAGGGTATCCGTCTGGTCATCGAGCTCAAGAAGGGCGTTATCCCTCAGGTCGTGCTCAACAACCTGTACAAGTACACCTCGCTGCAGACGACCTTTGGTGCCAACAACCTGGCGCTTGTCAACGGCGTTCCCAAATGCCTGAGCCTGCGCGAGATGCTGCAGCACTACATCGACCACCAGGTCGACGTCGTCACCCGCCGCACCCGCTTTGACCTCAAGAAGGCACAGGCGCGTGCCCATATCCTCGAGGGCTACCTGATGGCTCTCGACCATATCGACGAGGTCATCAGCATCATCCGCTCCTCGCAGACCGACTCTGAGGCCAGCAGCCGCCTGATCGAGCGTTTTGGCTTTACGCCCGAGCAGACCACGGCCATCCTCGAGATGAAGCTGCGCCGCCTGACCGGCCTGGAGCGTGACAAGATTCAGGAAGAGCTGGACGGCCTGCGCCGCGCCATCGCCTACTACGAGGACCTGTTGGCGCACGAGGAGAAAATCCTAGGCGTCATCAAGGAAGAGATGCGCGAGATTTCCAAGAAGTTCGGCGACAAGCGCCGCACCGAGATCAGCCATGTCGAGAAGGACCTGGACGTCGAAGACCTGATTGCCGACGAGGACATGGTCGTGACCATCACCCACACCGGCTACGTCAAGCGCATCCCGGTGGCTGCCTATCGCGCCCAAAAGCGTGGCGGCAAGGGCGTGTCGGGCGTCAATCTCAAAGAGGACGACGTTATCGACGAGATGTTTATCGCATCCACACACGAGTACGTGCTGTTCTTCTCGAGCAAGGGCAAGGTCTATCGCCTGAAGGTGCACGAGCTGCCGGTTGGCACGCGCCAGGCGCGCGGCACCGCGATCGTCAACCTGCTGCCTTTCGAGGAGGGCGAGAAGATCGCGAGCGTCATCAGCTGCCGCGAGTTCCCCGCCGACGAGTACCTGATGTTTGCCACCAAGAGTGGCATGGTAAAGAAGACCGTGATGAGCGCCTACGACCGTAGCCGCCGCGACGGCCTGATCGCCATCAACCTGAGGGACGACGACGCGCTGCTCGCTGTGCGTCGCGTGCGCGAGGGTGACAAGATCATCATGGCAACCACCGCGGGCAAGGCGATTATGTTCCCCGAGGACCAGGTGCGCGCCACTGGTCGCGATACCAGCGGTGTCCGCGGCATTGGCATGAAGGAAGGCGTGAGCGTTCTTGGTATGGAGATTACCAACGGTAACGGCGACCTGTTTGTCATTACCGAGCGCGGTTACGGCAAACGCACGCCGGTCTCGGATTACCCGGAGCAGAACCGCGGCGGTCAGGGTGTCTACACCATCCAGATGACCGAGCGCAAGGGTAACCTCGCAGCCATGAAGACGGTGGGCCCGCAGCATGAGCTGTTCATCGTGACGGAGGGCGCGACGGTCATTCGCGTCAAGACCGACGAGATCAGCCAAACCGGCCGCGCCACCCAAGGCGTCAAGATGATGACCGTGGACGACAGCGACCGCGTATGCGCCGTAGCCCGCATGACAGCCGCCAAGGAAAAACCCGAAGGCGCGGAGGATGCGGGCACAGCCGACGCCCAAGATGCCCCGGTTGATCTGGGCGACG
>CABUHP010000026.1 GCA_902491415.1 uncultured Collinsella sp. | reverse complement strand
GCGCCGGTTGACTGCGACGCCGTGGTCGAGACCATGCGCGGGCATTTCCTGGGCCGTGTCATTACCCAAGGTTCGTCCCAGCCCAACACGGGCGTGCCGGGCATTATCGCTGGCTATGGCAAGGAGCGCGTTATCCACAGCCCTGCCGCCGGCGTGTTTCGGTCCGACCGCGCAATCGGCGACATCGTGAGCGCCGGAGACGTGATTGGCTACGCGGACGATACGCCCATGTGCACGCAGATCGATGGCTGCCTGCGCGGGCTTTTGGCGAACGGCGTGCAGGTGACCGAGGGCTTTAAATGCGCCGATGTCGATCCGCGCGGCGATGCCAGCTATATCAACTACATTTCGGACAAGGCGACGTCGGTCGGTGGCGGCGTGCTGGAGGCACTCGCTATGCTTACCGGTGTGTTCCAGGGATAGGAAATTGCAATGGAAAAGCTCGATGTGGTGAATGCAGCGCTTGGTGCTCTGAAGGCCGGTAAGACGTGCGAGCTGGTGGTAGTTGCCGGCACGGCAGGGTCATCGCCGCGCGGCGTGGGCGCCTGGATGGCCGTCTTTGCCGATGGCAGCCAAGCGGGCACCATCGGCGGCGGCAAGATCGAGCTCTTTGCGCTGGGCGAGGCGCGCGAGCTGCTGGCCGCAGGGCAATCGCGCCTGGTCCGCTACACCATGGGCGGCGAGAACTCCGATACCGGCATGATTTGCGGCGGAGCCATCTGCCTGTGCTACCTGCATCTGGATGCGACCCAGGCACCGTTGTTCCAGAAAATTGCCGACGTCTTGGCCTTTCGGCGCATCGGCGACTTCGTCATCGACTTTGAGCCGTTTATCGCGAGCGCGCTCGAGGGCGATGTGGCCGAGTACCATGGCGAGGAATCGCGCCGTACCATTGCGGGCTGCCCCGGGCTTTCGCTGGTGGAGGAGGGGAGTAGGGTCACCTACACCAACGCGGCCTCCGAGATTCCCGCGGCGCACATCGAGACGCTCTGCCCCGAGGGCCTGACCTACATCTTTGGCTGCGGTCACGTGGGCGCTGCGACGGCGCGGGTGCTCACGGCGGCGGGCTTTGCCGTCGTGGCTTGCGACGACCGCCCCGGCACGCTGACCCCCGAATGGGTGCCCGGTGTCTACGACCGTCGTCTGGTCGACTACAAGAACCTGGGCGAGCAATGCCCCATCGGCCCGCGCGACCTGGTGGTGGTCGCCACGGCGGGTCACAAGTCCGATATCGACGTGGTGATCCAGGCCATGCGCGCCAAACCCGCCTATCTGGGCTGCTTGGGCTCGCGCCGTAAGACGGCCTTTGTACGCGCCCGCCTGGAGCAGGAGGGCTTTACGCAGGACCAGATCGACGAGCTGCACCTGCCGATCGGCGTTGCCATCGAGGCCGAGGACCCCGAGGAGATCGCCATCTCCATCGCCGCCGAGATGATCCACCTGCGCCGCACCAAACTCGTCCCCCGCAAACGCTAATCGCATCCCCACCAATTAAGTTGCGGTGAAATATGGATTGTTTAAGCCTGTTAGGCCGCCAAACAGTCCCTATTTCACCGCAACTGCTTTTCGGGATCCATTTGTGCGGGGGAGTTGTGGAGTTGTGCAGGCAGACGAGGTTTTTCTGGAAATACGCACCCAATGCGCGTATAGTACCGATTGTTTTGTCGGCTCCTGCTGCGTCGAGTCCAAACCGCGAAATGCCATGAGCGGCGCGGATGCAGCCAGGAGGCACGAGGACAACCCACCGTGGCCACGCCCCGTGCTTAAAACCCCAAGAAGGAGTGAACAATGGCAGAAGAGAAGTATGTGCCGCGTCTGAAGACCAAGTACAACAACGAGGTCAAGCACCAGCTTCAGGAAAAGTTCCAGTACGAGAACGTCATGATGATCCCCAAGTTTGAGAAGATCGTCGTGAACATGGGTGTCGGCGAGGCCGCTACCGATTCCAAGGCCATCGACGGTGCCGTGCGCGACCTGCGCGCCATCACCGGCCAGCAGCCGATGATCACCCGTGCCCGCAAGTCCATCGCTACCTTCCGCCTGCGCGCTGGTATGCCGATCGGCTGCAAGGTTACCCTGCGTGGCGACCGTATGTGGGAGTTCTTCGATCGTCTGACCTCCGTCGCGATCCCCCGTATCCGCGACTTCCGCGGCATCTCCCCCAAGAGCTTCGACGGCCGTGGTAACTTCTCCATGGGCGTCACCGAGCAGCTCATCTTCCCCGAGATCGACTTCGACTCCGTCGATCACCAGCGTGGTATGGACATCACTTTCGTGACCACCGCCAACACCGATGAGGAGGCCAAGGCCCTTCTGGACGCCTTCGGTTTCCCGTTCAAGAAATAGGTTCACCTGCCCTATAAGCGCCCTTCCCACAAGGGGGCGGCGCTTGGGGCGAACAATACTCTATGTGAGGAGGATATAAGTGGCTAAGACATCGATGATCGTCAAGTGCAATCGCAAGCAGAAGTTCTCTACTCGTGAGTACACGCGCTGCCAGCGCTGCGGCCGTCCGCACTCTGTGTACCGCAAGTTCGGACTGTGCCGTGTCTGCTTCCGTGAGCTTGCACTCAAGGGCGAGCTTCCCGGCGTTAAGAAGGCCAGCTGGTAAGTCACTACCAGCGTTTCAAGCATCCGTTTGGAACAGGGAAAACGCGCTAGTTAGGCTTTGCCGTTAAGGGCGGCGAAGAACCAAGAGCACGTGTTCATCAAGAACGAAGGAGAATCTGTATGAACCTTACAGACCCGATCGCAGATATGCTTACGCGCATCCGTAACGCTAACTCTGTGAACAAGGCCACGGTCTCCATGCCGAGCAGCAAGAAGCTCGTCGAGATCGCTCGTGTTCTGCACGAGGAGGGCTACATCGAGGGCTACGATGTCGAGGACACCGTTCCCCAGAAGACTCTGCACATCACGCTTAAGTATGGTCCCAAGAAGGCTAAGGTCATCAACGGCATCCGCCGCATTTCCAAGCCGGGCCTGCGTAAGTACACCGGCGTTGCCGACATGCCCCGCGTCCGCGGTGGCCTTGGTACCGCCATTATTTCCACCAGCCATGGCGTCATGACCGACCGCGATGCTCGCAAGCACAACGTCGGCGGCGAGATCATCGCTTACGTCTGGTAATTCGCTCGGTAGGTAGAAGGAAAGGAGATCACCGTGTCTCGTATCGGTAATAAGCCTGTCCAGATTCCCGCCGGAGTCGAAGTGGCAGTCAACGGCAACAACGTTGTCGTCAAGGGTCCCAAGGGCCAGCTCGAGCTCGATGTTTTTGAGAAGCTCACCATCAACGTCGAGGACAACGTCCTCACCGTTTCCCGTCCCGACGACGAGCGTGAGACCCGTGCCCGCCACGGCCTCACCCGCGCCCTCATCCACAACATGGTTGTTGGCGTTTCCGAGGGCTTCGAGAAGAAGCTCGAGCTCGCCGGCGTCGGCTACCGCGTGCAGCAGAAGGGCAAGAACCTCGAGTTCTCCCTGGGCTTCTCGCACCCCGTGATCGTCGAGGCTCCCGAGGGCATCACCTTCGAGGTTCCCGACAACACCCACGTGAACGTCAAGGGTATCAACAAGCAGCAGGTCGGTCAGATCGCCGCTGAGATCCGCGGCCATCGTCCTCCCGAGCCTTACAAGGGCAAGGGTATCCACTACGTTGGCGAGCACATCCGCCGCAAGCTGGGTAAGGCCGCCAAGTAGTCGTAACCGACTCACTCGCATAAGACCAGCACCCCGTCAGGTGCTGGCAAGATCAACCTTTTTAGGAGTTTACGTATGAACAAGCATAAGGCGAAGCTGGAAGGCCTCAAGCGTCGTCAGCGTCGTGTTCGCGGCAAGGTCTCGGGTACCTCCGAGCGTCCGCGTCTTCGCGTGACCCGTACTAACGCCAACATCTATGCCCAGATCATCGACGACAGCAAGGGCTCCAGCCTGACGCTCGTCTCTGCCTCGACCCTCGAGGCCGAGTTCAAGGGCACCCACACCTCGAACAAGGAGGCTGCGGAGAAGGTCGGTCAGCTCGTTGGCAAGCGCGCCATCGAGGCCGGCATCACCAAGGTCGCCTTCGATCGCGGTGGCCGTATCTACCATGGCCGCGTCAAGGCCCTCGCCGACGGTGCTCGTGCCGCCGGTCTCGAGTTCTAGGAGGTATGTAGCACATGGCTCGTAATCAGAAGCAGCAGCGCGAGGCCTCCGAGTTCGAGGAGCGCGTCGTTTACATCAACCGCGTGTCGAAGACCGTCAAGGGTGGTCGTCGCATGAGCCTCGTCGCTCTCGTCGTCGTTGGCGACGGCAAGGGCAACGTCGGCGTTGGCATGGGCAAGTCCGCTGAGGTGCCCCTGGCCATCTCCAAGGCGTCTCTCGATGCCAAGAAGAACATGTTCCACGTGCCGGTGACCGAGCAGGGCACCATCCCGCACGAGGTTCTCGGCCACTTTGGTGCCGGCCGCATCATCATCAAGCCCGCTGTCGAGGGTACCGGCGTTATCGCCGGCGGCGCTGTGCGTCCCCTCTTTGAGCTTGCTGGCATCAAGAACGTCCTGTCCAAGTCCCTCGGTACCGACAACGGCCTCAACATCATCAAGGCTGCCGTCGAGGGCCTCAAGGAGCTCTCCAGCCCTGAGGACGTCGCGGCTCGCCGTGGCCTGACGGTCTCCGAGATGTTCGTCGGTAAGGAGAACTAAGCATGGCTGACACCATCAAGATCAAGCAGGTCCGCAGCACCAACGGTTGCAAGCAGGACCAGGTCCGTACTGTCCGTGCCCTCGGTCTCCACAGGATCCGCGAGGTTCGCGAGATTGCTGACAACGAGTCCGTCCGCGGCATGATCTTCAAGGTCAAGCACCTTGTCGAGATTGTAGAGGAGTAGCAAATGCAGCTTCACGATCTTACTCCCGCGCCCGGTTCCACCAAGAACCGTAAGCGCGTCGGCCGTGGCAATTCTTCGGGTCACGGCACCACTTCTGGCCGCGGCCAGAAGGGCCAGGGTTCCCGCTCTGGCGGCACCAAGGGTGCCGGCTTCGAGGGTGGCCAGACTCCGCTGGCTATGCGCCTGCCCAAGCTTCCGGGCTTCCGCAACCCCCGTCGTATCGAGTACACCGCCGTTAACGTTGAGCGTCTCGAGCGTAAGTTCGAGGACGACGCTGTGATCGACGGTGCCGCTCTTAAGGCCGCTCGCATCACCAAGAGCGAGTTCGAGCCCGTCAAGGTGCTCGGCAATGGTGAGCTCACCAAGAAGTTCACGGTCAAGGTCGACAAGGTCAGCGCTTCTGCGCAGGCCAAGATCGAGGCCGCCGGCGGAAAGGTCGAGCTGCCGTGCTAAATGGTCTTAAGAATGCTTTCCGCATCAAAGAATTGCGCGAAAAGATTCTTTTTACCATAGCTATGCTCGTCGTGTACCGCATTGGTGCGCACGTTCCTGTGCCCGGCATTCCCTTCCAGGGGATGCTGGGCCTTTTCTCGACCGATAACAATTCGGTCGCCGCAGGTGCTATGGCCCTCCTGAATCTTTTCTCTGGCGGCGCGTTGAGCTATGTGTCGGTGTTTTCGCTGGGCATCATGCCTTACATCACCAGCTCGATCATCCTCCAGATGCTCCAGGCCGTCGTGCCTTCCCTGCATGAGCTTGCCCGCGAGGGCGAGGTCGGTCAGACCAAGATTACGCAGTATTCGCGTTACCTCACCCTGGCTCTGGCAATCCTCAACTCCGTGGGTTACCTCTTCCTCTTTAAGAGCTTCGGCATCAGCTTCAATGGCGCCGGCGCTCCCGAGATCATCTTCGACCTCATGATCGTCGGTACGCTCACCGCGGGCGCCATGCTGATCATGTGGATTGGTGAGCTCATCACCCAGCGCGGTATCGGCAATGGCATGTCGCTGATCATCTTCGCGAACATCATGGCCGGTCTGCCGCAGGCTATCTTCTCCAGCACCGAGGGCAATGCCGGTGGCATCATCACCATGGTGATCATCTGCGCCATCATCCTGCTGGTTATCCCGCTGATTGTTTTCCTTGAGCGCGGCCAGCGCCGCATCCCGGTCTCCTACGCTAAGCGCGTCGTGGGCCGTCGCATGATGGGTGGCCAGACCACCTACCTGCCCATCAAGGTCAACACCGCGGGTGTCGTGCCGATCATCTTCGCTTCGGCGCTGCTGTACTTCCCGGCTCAGATTGCCGTGTTCTTCCCCGGCATCGGCTGGATCCAGGCAGTTGCCTCTGCGCTTTCGCGCGGCTGGCTCAACTGGGTGCTTAACGTTGTCCTCATCGTGTTCTTCGCGTACTTCTACACCTCCATGGTGTTCAACCCCGATGACACGGCCGACAACCTTAAGAAGCAGGGCGGCTTTATTCCGGGCGTGCGTCCGGGTAGGGCTACCGCGGCCTACATCAAGAACGCGCTCAACAAGATCACGCTTCCCAGCGCTGTCTTTTTGGCGCTCATCGCCATCGTGCCTTCGATCATCTTCTCCTTCACGGGTAACCAGCTGATTCAGGCATTTGGCGGCACGTCCATCCTCATCATGGTCGGCGTCGTGCTCGACACGGTCGATAAGCTCGAAGGCCAGATTAAGATGTATGATTACGATGGATTCTTTAAATAGGCTAGAGGAGGATTGCTCATGAACCTCGTATTGCTCGGAGCTCCGGGTGCCGGTAAGGGCACCGTCGCACAGGAGCTCGTCGCCGAGTTTGGCGTCGCTCACATTTCCACGGGCGACCTGCTGCGTGCTGCCGTCAAGGGTGGCACCGAGCTTGGTATTCAGGCTAAGAAGTACATGGACGCTGGCGAGCTCGTTCCCGACCAGCTCGTGATCGACCTTGTCAAGGAGCGCCTTGCCGCCGATGACGCCCAGCAGGGCTTCATCCTCGACGGCTTCCCGCGCAACACCGCCCAGGCTGTGACGCTCGATTCCGAGCTCTCCGCCATGGGTCGCGAGATCGATTGCGCCCTTCTGGTCGA
The DNA here is from genome assembly GCA_902491415.1 of uncultured Collinsella sp. GTDB lineage: Bacteria > Actinomycetota > Coriobacteriia > Coriobacteriales > Coriobacteriaceae > Collinsella. The sequence goes on along the minus strand of CABUHP010000026.1, from coordinate 6,383 downwards.
TGTGGCCCCCGAGGTCATCATCGATCGTCTGTCTTCGCGTCGCACCTGCCGCGCCTGCGGTTACACCGGCACCGCCGCCGATGTCACCTGCCCCAAGTGCGCCGGTGAGATGTATCAGCGCGACGACGACAAGCCCGAGACCATCAAGAACCGTCTCGACGTCTACGAGAAGTCCACGAGCCCGCTCGTCGACTACTATCGTGGCCAGGGTCTGCTCAAGTCGGTCAACGGTGACCAGGCTCGCGAGACCGTGTACGGGGATGTCAAAGAGGCTCTCGGTCTATGATCAAGATTAAGTCTGCAACGCAAATCGAGCAGATGAAGAAGGCAGGAGCGCTATCTAAGATGGCGCTCCGCCACGTTGGAGCCATGGTGCGCCCCGGCGTTTCGACTTTTGAGCTCGATCAGCTCGCGGAGCAGATTATCCGCATGCATGGCGGCACCCCGGCCTTTAAGGGTTACGGCGGGTTCCCGGGGACCATTTGCGCATCGATCAACGATGCCGTGGTCCACGGTATTCCCAACCCCGACATGATTCTGCGCGATGGCGATATCATCTCCATTGATACGGGAGCCGTTGTCGACGGTTGGGTCGGCGATAACGCTTGGACGTTTTTCGTCGGTACCCCCACGCCCGAAGCCAAGGCTTTGTGCGAGGTCACGCGCGATTGCCTTAAGGCTGCCATCGAGCAGGCTGTTCCCGGTAACCATATCGGGGACGTCGGTTATGCCGTTCAGTCCCTCGCCGAGTCTCACGGTTACGGCGTGCTTCGTGATTATGTGGGCCATGGCATTGGCCGTGTGATGCACGAGGACCCCAACGTTCCTAATTATGGAAAGAAGGGGAGGGGCGTTCGCCTCCAGGCCGGCATGGTCATTGCCATCGAGCCGATGGTTACGATGGGTTCCAACCATGTGAGCACGGGCTCCGACGGTTGGATTGTTACGACCAACGACCACCTGCCCGCCGCGCACTACGAGAATACCGTCGCCATTACCAATGACGGTCCGGTGATTCTCACCACCGACGCGCAAGGTGCTTGGTGTTCGCTCCAAGGCGGAGAAATGTAACAAGTTCCATTTAGTTGTGGAGCCATTACGAAGATATTACGATGCGTGGATACGTATTGTAGAATACTCAATCGCTGTCGTTTTCTAGAGAAAGATGATTGCTTGTGAAGAAGGAAGACGCAATTGAGCTCGAGGGTACGGTAAAGGAACCGCTGCCCAACGCCATGTTTAAGGTCGAGCTCGAGAACGGTCATTCGGTTCTGTGCAACATTTCTGGCAAGATCCGAATGAATTACATCCGTATTCTCCCCGGTGACAGGGTTGTCGTGGAGCTTTCCCCGTACGACCTGACCCGCGGCCGCATCACCTATCGCTACAAATAGCGGCACGCATACACGCACTCCATTTCCGACTGCAGGCTTAGCTCAACCTACGGTCGGATTGTGTGTGAAGACCAGCCATAGTTTTAAACGCCTGCGGCTGGGCGAGTAGATAGTAGGGAAGTAGTTTGAGCGCTACCGAAAGGAAGAACGATGAAGGTACGTCCTTCGGTCAAGAAGATGTGCGATAAGTGCAAAATCATTAGGCGCCATGGCAAGGTCCTCGTCATTTGCGAGAACCCCCGTCATAAGCAGCGTCAGGGTTAAGAGAGGAGACTACGTTGGCCCGTATTAATGGTGTCGACCTCCCGCGTGAGAAGCGCGTTGAGATCGGTCTGACCTACATTTACGGCATCGGCCGCACCACTGCGACGAAGATCTGCGTCGAGTGCAACGTTAACGTGGATACGCGCGTTAAGGACCTCACCGAGGATGAGGTTAACGCCATCCGCGATTATATCGATAAGAACCAGATCATGGTTGAGGGCGACCTCCGCCGTGAGCGCAACCAGAACGTCAAGCGCCTTATGGACATCGGCTGCAACCGCGGCCTTCGTCACCGCAAGGGCCTCCCGGTCCGCGGCCAGCGCACCCACACTAACGCTCGTACCCGCAAGGGCCCGAAGCGTCAGATCGGTGCTAAGAAGAAGAAATAAGGAGCGCTAGATAGATGGCTACTGCTAAGAAGAACGTTCGCGCTGCCCGTCTGAAGCGCGCGGACCGTAAGAACATTTCCGTGGGCCAGGCTCACATTCGTTCTACGTTCAACAACACGATCGTTTCGATCACCGATCCCCAGGGCAACGTCATTTCCTGGAAGTCGGCTGGCCAGGTGGGCTTCAAGGGCTCCCGTAAGTCCACGCCGTTCGCTGCCCAGATGGCTGCCGAGGCTGCTGCCAAGCAGGCCATGGAGCACGGTATGAAGAAGGTTTCCGTCTTCGTCAAGGGCCCCGGCTCCGGTCGTGAGACCGCCATCCGCTCCCTCCAGGCTGCTGGCCTCGAGGTCTCGAGCATCCAGGACAAGACCCCCATCCCGCACAACGGCTGCCGCCCCAAGAAGCGTCGCCGCGTGTAACTGAAAGGATCGTATCAATATGGCAATCGACAGGACTCCTGTTCTTAAGCGCTGCCGTCAGCTCGGGATCGATCCCGCTGAGCTCGGTTACAGCAGCAAGAAGGAATCTATCCGTCAGCCCAAGCGCCGTCGCAAGGAATCTGAGTACGGCATGCAGCTGCGCGAGAAGCAGAAGGTCAAGTTCATCTATGGCGTTCTGGAGAAGCAGTTCCACGGCTACTTCAACAAGGCCCGTAAGATGAACGGCGTCACCGGTGAGAACCTCATGATCATCCTTGAGTCTCGCCTCGACAACGTCGTCTTCCGTCTTGGCTTCGCCCGTACCCGCAAAGAGGCTCGTCAGTCCGTCCGTCACGGTCACTTCACCGTGAACGGCAAGCGCGTGGACATCCCGTCCTACCGCGTCAAGGCCGGCGACGTCGTCGCTGTCGGCGAGAAGTTCCGTGACCTCCTCCCCATCAAGGAGGCCCTGATTTCCTCCGAGCGCTTTGAGGTTCCTGGCTGGCTCGAGGTCGATATCGAGAAGCTGTCTGGTAACGTGCTCGCTCTGCCGACGCGTGAGCAGATCAGCGGTGATATCAACGAGCAGCTCATCGTCGAGCTCTACTCTAAGTAGTCCATCCGGGCTGCTGAGGCTGGAGGTAATACATGTCAGAATTCATTAGGCCTCAGGTTCAGGTCGAAGAGATCAACGAGACGTCTGCTCGTGTCTCCGTCGAGCCGCTCGAGCGTGGTTACGGCGATACGCTGGGTAACTCCCTTCGTCGCGTTCTTCTGTCCTCGCTCGAGGGTGCCGCCGTCGAGGCTATTCAGATCGATGGTGCGCAGCACGAGTTCATGACCATCCCTAACATGGTCGAGGATGTCACCGACATCGTCCTGAATGTCAAGGGTCTTGTCTTCAGGGCTCTCGGCACGACCGACGAGGCGACCGCCACCATTTCTGTTGACGGCCCCTGCGAGGTCACCGGTGCGGACTTCTTTATTCCGTCCGAGTTTGAGCTGGTCAACCCCGAGCAGCACATTGCTACGCTCACCGAGGGTGGCCATCTCACCATGAGCATGCGCATCGGCTATGGACGCGGCTATGTTTCTGGCGAGGCCAACAAGCGCGACAACGATCCCATCGGTGTGATCCACGTCGACTCGCTGTACTCGCCGGTTTCCCGTTGCGCCAAGCTCGTTGAGGCTTGCCGTGTCGGTCAGCACACCGACTACGACCGCCTTGTCCTCGAGATCGAGACCAACGGCTCCATCGCTCCGCGCGACGCCGTGGTCCAGGCTGCCAATATCATCAACCAGCATATGGCCGCCTTTATGAACCTTGCCGAGACCCCCGAGGTCGAGGAGGAGGCTTCGATCTTCGCTCCCGAGGTCACCAACGACAACGCCGAGCTGGACAAGCAGATCGAGGATCTGGACCTTTCCGTCCGTTCCTACAACTGCCTTAAGCGCGCCAGCATTCACTCGGTCCGTCAGCTCGTTGAGTTCTCGGAGAACGATCTGCTCAACATCCGTAACTTCGGTGTTAAGTCGATCGAGGAAGTGAAGGACAAGCTTGAGTCCATGGGCCTGAGCCTGAAGGCTTAATGCTTCGCATATTTGAGGAGAAACTAGACCATGCGTCACAACGTTAAGAAGGGCCTGAAGCTCGGCACCGATGCGAGCCACACCAAGGCCATGAAGAAGAGCCTTGCTAAGGCCCTCTTCGAGAACGACCGCATCAAGACCACCGAGACCCGCGCTAAGGCGCTGCGTTCGGTCGTCGATCCGATCATCACCTGGGCCAAGAAGGGCGACCTGCACTCTCGTCGTCTGGCTATCGCCAAGCTCGGCGATAAGCAGCTCGTTGCCGAGATCTTCGACAAGGCTGCTCAGGGCATGTGGCAGGACCGCAACGGCGGTTACACCCGCATCATGAAGCTCGGTAACCGTAAGGGCGATAACGCTCCCATCGTTATCATGGAGCTCGTCACCGAGCCTTGCACGCCTAAGGCCAAGAAGGCTGCTCCGGCCCCCAAGAAGGCCGCTGCTCCCAAGAAGGTCGAGGCTGTCGAGGAGACTGCTGTCGAGGAGACCGCTGAGTAGACATTCCGTCTGCATAGGCTATATTCGAGGGGTACGTTCGCGTACCCCTCTTTTTTTGTCGCGATACCGTTGCTTGTTTGTTGGGAGCGCCCATGACTGCGCCGTCTGATTTCAATTCGATTTCCGAGCTTGACGCCACACTCGTATTTCGCGTGGCCTATGATGGCTCGTCGTATAGCGGATTTGCCGAGCAGCCGGGACAGACGACGGTTGCGGGTGAGCTACGTCGAGCCATCGAGACGCTGCTTCGCCGCCCGGTCGATCTGACGTGCGCGGGGCGTACCGATGCCGGCGTGCATGCCGTGGCTCAGTACATCAGCGTGCCCGTAACGGACGCTGAGCTCGCTTGTACGCGCCGTAGGTGGCTGCGGGCTATGGATGCCCTGCTGCCCAAAGATATCGCCATTAACGAGGTCTACAAGGCCCGTAAAGGCTTTTCTGCGCGTTTTGACGCGCGTTCCCGTACGTATACATACCGCATTGCCGATCGAGATGCGCGCCCTGTGCTGTCCCGCGGTGCCGTGTGGTGGCATCGCTATCCCTTGGATGTTGAGGCTATGTCTGCTGCCTGCCCCGCACTGCTGGGCGAGCGGGACTTTAAAAGCTTTTGCAAGGTCGCTTCGGCCGTTGGCAAGCCCACGCATCGCTGCGTGATGCGTGCCGAGTTTGGCCATGAGGTTGCGTTTGGCGAGGACATCCTGACGTTCACCATCGAGGGAAATGCGTTTCTGCATTCGATGGTCCGTACGATCGTGGGCACGCTTGTCGAGATTGGCATGCATCGCCGTGAACCCGAGTGGATGCGCGAGGTTATCGATGCTTGCGACCGCACCGCTGCGGGCCCCACGGCTCCTGCCTGCGGCCTTACGTTTATGGGCGTGGATTACGATCCCGCCGAGCTTGTCGTGCTCGACTAGGGGAGGGCTCGACGTGTCGTGCGTCGACACCTGTCATCTGTGGGCTGCGCGTGTGCAACATCTGTTCTTGGCGTGCAATGCAACCGGTGTCTCATTGCTTTTATTGCCGGGGTGTACCATGAACCACGGTTTGATTCATTGCTGTCGAGAGGACGGATAATTTGGTTCGACGTGGCTCGCATCCGCGACTTTCGGTGATCCTTGTGGTAGAAGGTTCGCCCAGCTATGCGATGCGTGCGCTCGAGAGTATCCAGAACCAAGACCTCTACGATTTGCAGATTGTCGTTGTCTGTCGCGATACTGCGCCCGGTGTGCGCCATTCGCTTCAAGTTGCTGCCGACAGGGACATCCATATTGATTTGATTGACGTCGAGGACGCGACGCGCGGCGCGTGTCTTCGTGCCGGTTTTGCTGCCTCGCGCGGCTCTCAAATCATCGCCATGAACGCCGATGAGTGGTTTGCTCCGCAATCCCTTTCCAAGATGGTCGATATCGCGTGCGATACTGCGGCAGACATAGTGTTCCCCACGGTGTCGCTCGACCGCTATGATGCACATCGAGAGCGCCATTCGCGCGTCTTGGATGCTACTCATATTTCCATTGATAGCAAATCTTCGATGGTGGCCGGGCTGCCTCAGTTGATTTTAGGCGGCTTGGTTGCTCAAGTCTCTGGCGTGATGTATAGCCGTCCGCTGTTTGAGGCATGCCTGTCGCACGGCAAGGCGTTTCGCACAGTTGGGTTTATGGCATGCGCGCTCTCGCGGGCGCAGCGTGTCTCCGGATGCGGCGACGCTTGTTTCCACGCGGTGGCGCCTAAGCTTACAGATGCCTTTGATCCCACCATGTATGCCAAGGTATCCGATGACACCCGAGCGCTCGACGAGCTTGCGGACTCACTCTCGGAAGCAGATA
>CABUHP010000025.1 GCA_902491415.1 uncultured Collinsella sp. | reverse complement strand
TCCACAAGAATAGGACAATTGGCCGAAGGCAACTAGGCAGATACATGAAAAACGAGGGACGACCCAACCGGATCGCCCCTCGTCTTTTATGCGTCAGTTAAGCGCGCAATGCTTACTTGACCACCAGGTTGACCAGCTTGCCAGGCACGCAGATGGCCTTGACGACCGTCTTGCCCTCAAGCCACTTGGCGACGGCGGCCTCGGCGGCAGCCTGCATATCCTCATTAGAGGCATCGCGGGCAACGTCGACACGACCGCGGACCTTACCGAGCACCTGGACCACGATCTGCACCGTGTCCTCAACGGACTCGGCCAGGTCGAACTCGGGCCAGGCGGCGGTGTAGGCGTTGCCCTCGCAGCCGAGGGCCTCGTGCCACAGCTCGTCGGCCCAGAACGGGCAGATGGGCGCCAGGACGCTCACGATATCCTTAGCCACGCCATAGCACAGCGCCTTGTCGCGCGCGATACCCTCGGTGGCGTTGAGGTAGGCGCTCGCCGCGTTGACGAGCTCCATGACGGCCGAGATCGCGGTGTTGAACTGGCCGCGGTCAAAGTCCTCGGTGCACTTGGCGATGGTGCGGTGACGCTCGCGATAGAGCTTCATCGCAACCTCGTCGAGCGCGGACTTGTCGAAGGCCACGTTGGCGTCGCCGGACTGGACGAGCTGCCAAACGATACGCCAGGCGCGCTTGATGAAGCGGTTGGCACCCTCAACGGCCTTGGGATCCCAGTCGAAGTCCTTCTCGGGCGGGGCGATAAACAGGATCGCCAAACGCATGGTGTCGGCGCCGTAGGGCTCGATGACCGAGCTCGGGGGCACGACATTGCCCTTGGACTTGGACATGGTGTCGCCGTTCTCGTCCTTGACCATGCCCTGGCACAGCAGGTTGGTGAAGGGCTCGTCCACGCTCAGCAGGCCCAGGTCGCGCAGTGCCTTGGTAAAGAAACGGCTGTAGAGCAGGTGCAGAATGGCGTGCTCGATGCCGCCGATGTAGTTATCGACGGGCATCCAACGGTCTGCTGCCTCGCGAGAGAAGGGCAGCTCGGTGTTGTGCGGGTCGGTATAGCGCAGGTAATACCAGCTAGAGCAGGTGAAGGTGTCCATGGTATCGGTCTCGCGCTTGGCCGGGCGGCCGCAGACCGGGCAGGTGGTCTCGTAGAAGTCCTTGCACTCGGCGAGGGTCTCGCCGGCGCCCAGGTCCAGGTTCTCGGGCAGCGTCACCGGCAGCTGATCCTCGGGCACGGGCACGATACCGCAGTGCTCGCAGTGAATGGCCGGGATGGGGTTGCCCCAATAGCGCTGACGGGAAATGAGCCAGTCGCGCAGACGGAACTCGACCTTGCGACGACCGCAGCCCATGGCCTCGAGGTCGGCCACGATCGCAGCCTCGCCCTCGGAGTGCTTACCGCCGCGCATGCCGGTGTACTTGCCGGACTGGACGAGCGTGCCCTCGGCAGCGTGGGCGCAATCCCAGTCGACGGTCTCGGCATGGAAGGTATCGATGGTCTCGCGCGATCGTCATCGTCCAGGATGATCGGTACGATCGGCAGGTCGTACTTGCGGGCGAACTCAAAATCGCGCTGGTCGCCGCAGGGAACGGCCATGACGGCGCCGGTGCCGTAGTCGGCAACGACATAATCGGCAACCCACACGGGAACCTTCTCGCCGTTGACGGGGTTCACCACGTAGCGGCCCGTAAAGGCACCGTGCTTCTCGAGGGTGCCCTGGGCACGCTCGACAGCAGAGATATGCTTGGAGTCCTCGACGATCTTAGTGACGGCCTCCTCGTACTCCGTGCCCTCGACGAGCCCGTGAAGACGGGCGTACTCAGGAGCCAGGACAAAGAAGGACACACCAAAGAGCGTATCGGCACGCGTGGTGAAGACGGTGATCTTACCCTCGTCGCCCTCGATGGGCTCGCCATCCTGGTCGCAAAGGGTAAAGTCAACCTCGGCGCCCTCGGAGCGACCGATCCAGTTGGCCTGCATCTGCTTGACGCGCTCGGGCCAGCCGGGGAGCTTCTCCAGGTCGTCGAGCAGCTCCTGGGAGTACTCGGTAATCTTGAAGTACCACTGCTCAAGGTCGCGCTTCTCGGGCTCGGTGCCGCAGCGCCAGCACTTGCCCTCGGTGACCTGCTCGTTGGCCAGAACGGTCTTGCAGTTAGGGCACCAGTTGACCGGGTTCTTCTTGCGGTAGACCAGGCCCTTTTCCCACAGCTTCTCAAAGATCCACTGACCCCAGCGGTAGTAGTCAGGGCTGCAGGTCTTGACCATGCGATCCAGATCGTAGGAGAAGCCCATGCGCTTCATCGTGGCGAGCGCCTGGTCCATGTTCTTATACGTCCAGGCGGCAGCTTGCGTGTTGTGCTTGATGGCGGCGTTCTCGGCAGGCAGGCCAAAGGCGTCAAAGCCGATGGGGTGCAGCACGTCGTAGCCGCGCATGCGGGCCTGACGGGCCATGGCATCGCCGATGGTATAGTTGCGCGCGTGGCCCATGTGCAGGTCACCCGACGGATACGGGAACATCTCGAGCACATACTTCTTGGGCTTGCTCTCGTCGGTGTCGACGGCAAAGAGGTTGGAGTCCTCCCAGGCCTTCATCCACTTGGACTCAATGGCCTGCGCGTCGTAGGCAGGGATCTCGTCCTTATGATCTGTGCAATCGCACATATCAGCTCCTTTGTTAGCTGGGTTGGGGCGGGGCGTTCTTACCTTTGCTCGCTGCTGCGGACAGTCCTGCTCGCACGAAGAGCACATTAAGTGCTCTTCGGCTCGTGCGGAACTTGCAGCGAGCAAAGGTAAGAACGCCCCGCCACATCGTTAACTCGCATGATGATAGCAAATACAACAAGCGAGATGCCTGCGACTTGCATGCATCTCGCTTTATCTAAATAACGTGGTTGATACTCAACCTTTGATATGCAGCTCTTGCCTTATCTATAGGAAACGCTCTGCTGGGAATCCTTGACGACTACGTCGTGGGCGCCGCCTTCGACGATGGAGGTGGAGCTGACCAGCGTTAGGCGCGCCTTTTCCTGGAGCTCGGGGATCGAGAGGGCACCGCAGTTGCACATCGTGGACTTGACCTTGTAGAGCGTGCCGCCCACACCATCCTTGAGGGAGCCGGCGTAAGGAACGTAGGAGTCGACGCCCTCGACGAAGCTGAGCTTTGCGGCGCCGCCCAGGTCGTAACGCTGCCAGTTGCGGGCGCGCGCAGAACCCTCGCCCCAGTACTCCTTCATGTACTGGCCATTGACGTTGACGCGCTCGGTCGGGCTCTCGTCGAAGCGGGCGAAGTAGCGACCCAGCATCATAAAGTCTGCACCCATGGCAAGGGCGAGCGTCATGTGGTAGTCGTAGACGATACCGCCGTCGGAGCACACGGGCACGTAGACGCCGGTCTCCTCGTAGTACTCGTCGCGAGCACGGCAGACATCGATCAGCGCGGTGGCCTGGCCACGGCCGATACCCTTGGTCTCACGGGTGATGCAGATGGAGCCGCCGCCGATACCGACCTTGATGAAGTCGGCACCACAGTCGGCCAGGAAGCGGAAGCCCTCGGCGTCGACGACGTTACCGGCACCAACCTTGACGTCCTCGCCGTAGTTGGCGCGGATCCACTCGATAGTGCGCTTCTGCCACTCGCTGAAGCCCTCGGAGGAGTCGATGCACAGAACGTCGGCACCGGCCTCGATGAGCAGCGGCACGCGCTCGGCATAGTCGCGGGTGTTGATACCGGCGCCGACCATGTAGCGCTTGTCGTTATCGAGCAGCTCGTTGGGGTTGGTCTTGTGGCTATCGTAGTCCTTGCGGAAGACGATGCCCATGAGGTGATCGTTATCGTCGACGATGGGCAGGGCGTTGAGCTTGTTGTCCCAGATGACGTCGTTAGCGACCTTGAGGCTGATGTTCTTGTCGCCCACGATGAGCTGCTCACGCGGGGTCATGAACTCGGAGACCTTCGTCTGGTGGTCATCGCGACTGGGACGATAGTCACGGCTGGTGACGATGCCCAGGAGCTTACCCTTGGGAGTGCCGTCGTCGGTAACCGGCATGGTGGAGTGACCGGTCTTCTCCTTGAGCTCGATGACCTGCTCCATGGTCATGTCGGGGGTCAGCGTGGAATCGGACTGAACGAAGCCGGCCTTGTGATCCTTGACGGCCTTGACCATGGCGGCCTCGGACTCGGCGCTCTGGGAACCGTAAATGAAGGACAGGCCACCCTCGGTAGCGAGCGCGACACCCATGTCGACGCCCGAGACGGACTGCATGATGGCGGAAACCATGGGGATGTTCAGGGTGATTGCCGGCTTCTCACCGCGCTTAAAGCGGGTTAGCGGCGTCTTAAGAGAGACGTTGTTGGGAATGCACTGCGAGGACGAGTAACCAGGGACCAGCAGATACTCCGAAAACGTGTGGGACTCACCGGGAAAGAACGTAGCCATGTTTCTCCTTTTTCCATGCGACCGGTCGGCTGCAGGCCTCGTAGGACCCAGCCCAACCTTGGGCGCCCAATACTGGGGAAGTATCTTAACGCACTTTGACTGCTACAATGCATGATTTAAGAAGAGCACACGAGGGTTTGACGCAGGCTTTGCGTTTGCCCAGCAAACACTTTAGCGGGGAGACGTGGAGCGTATGGAGTACAAGACGACGGCAAAGTTGGTCATTCAAGCGTGCGACAAAGATCTGCCGGGCGTGTTTGGACACGGCTGTGTCTTGCTGCTGCAGGGTATCGCCCGCGAGCACTCGCTCAACCGCGCCGCCAAGAGCATGGGCATGGCGTATTCCAAGGCCTGGCGCATTGTAAACGAGGCAGAAGGTCAGCTGGGCTGCAAGCTCATCGAGCGCGACGGCGCCCGCGGATCCACGCTCACGCCCGCCGGAGAGCGAGCCATAGCGGCCTACGAGGAGCTGCAGACCGACATCAACAACGTCATTGCCACCAAAGCAAACGACCTCATCGCCAGCATCAAAGAGTAGCCAATTTGGGACGGGGCTTTTAGCTACCCAACCCCTTCTCATAAGTTGCGGTGAAGTAGGGACTGTTTATGCGGTTAAAGCCGTAAATCAATCCCTATTTCACCGCAACTTATGGAGTCGAGGATGATTTAGCTAGTTGCGGAGGGCGTTATCTAGGGCGGACGCTACGACCAGGGGGTTGTCGGTGCCGGCGAAGAGGCGGATGGTGCTCCCCTGCTTGCCGCGCGTGGCCGAGAGGCGCGTCGTTGCGCCGCCGGCAGGCGATGTGCGAAACTCCCCCGGCAAAGCGTCGAACAGCTCTCCCGCGCTACGCTCGATAAGGTCAAATTCAACTGCCGGGCCAAAACCATGCTCGAGGATTCCCGTTGCAACCGCATGGTCGGGATGAGAGCTCAGCCCGGGATAGCGCACGTTGCGCACCATCTCGTTGGCGGCCAGATACTCGGCCAGCGCACGTGCGCGGTCAAAGTGAACCTGCATGCGAGCGTCGAGCGAGTCGAACCCGCGCTCCAGCACAGCGGCCTCGTCAGCAGGCAAATCAAGCTTGGCCAAGCCACAGCCCTCAAGCAGGGCATGCGCGCACTCGGCAGCAGCATCCACATGATGGCGTTTGAGCTGCGAGCGCGCCACCGAAGCGGCAACGAGTTTGCACGGAGCCTTGCCGGCGCACACGCGATCGAGCGCCTCGAGCGACAGCGCAGCACCCAGCCGCAGCGGATCGCAGCCAAAAGCCGACGCCACGGTGTTGTCCACAACAAGCAGCGCGTGGGCCTCACGAGCAGCGCGGCCCAGAGCGCGAAGGCCGGGCACACGAAGACCAAACCCGCCGATAGAGTTAACGAACCACCACAGGTGCGGCCCCTCGGCATCAAACGAAGCATCAAAGCCCTCGGACGCAGCAGCAAACGCCGCAACCGACGGCTCGCCCACCATAGCCACGTCGCAGGCATCAAAGCCGTGCGCAAACGCATCGGCAAAGTCATCGGCAAACGCAACCAGGCGGTCACCGGGGCGCACAATCCTCAATTGCGACAACGCTGCTGGCACATGCGAGGCCGCGAGCAACCGCGCTTCACGCGCGCCGGTCCTCAAAGCCCAGGCCTCTTCTAGCTGCTGTACGCCCATGCGGTACCGTCCCTTCAAAACAAAAACCCACGATGCGGGTGTTCCCCGCATCGTGGGCAACGGCTGCAGTATAGCGCCGATATGCGATGAATCACCTAGATGTTGAGCATGTGATAGGTCACGCACGCACCCGGAGCGTCAACGGTCACGCCATAGGCCTCGGGATAGATGCGCGTCGAGAACACGAGCGCGCCATCGTTCACAAACACCTCGACCGACGAGACATCGCCAACAATGCGCACGTTACGAGCCTCGTCGACGGGCTCCCAGCGCACGGTACGACCGCAGCCGGCAGAAGCGCGACCCTCATCGGTAAATCGCATCTCAAAGCGCGAAGGCAGCTCGCCCTCAGCGGGCACAAACGCCAGCTTCAGCTCGCCATCAACGGTCGCGGTAAACGCGCCATCGACACCGTTGGCAACAACGTCAAAGCAAGTATCGCCAGCAACCTCCAACGAGCCCTCCCCCACACGCACCGAGGCATAATGGAGCTCGATCTCGCGCGCCGGCTGCTGCAGCACCACGCCGCCATCACCGGCCGTAAGCTCACGCGGCACCGTCATGCAGTGCTGCCAGCCGCACGCCACGGTAGGCGCGTTGCCATAGGTCGGCTCGTCGGGCATGCCCATCCAGCCGATTAGAATATGGCGACCGTCCTCGGCCGTGAACTCCTGCGGAGCATAGAAGTCAAAACCAGCGTCCCACAGGCGGAACTCGCCCAGTTCATAGGCACCGTCACCACCGGTAATGTCGCCCGTTACAGGCATGTAGCCAGCAGCGTATACGTTGCCGCGGTCCCAACGGCCGCCCTCAAGACCCTGAGGCGAGAACGACAGAAACGCCGCCGTATCGCCATTCGAATCGAGCTCGATGTAGCCGGGGCACTCCCACATAAAGCCAAAGCGCTCGGGCGTAGACACACGGTTCTCGAGCTCCCAGCTCAGCATATCGACCGAGCCATACACCAGGATCTCGCCCACATCGCGCCCGGCACCCTCGCCGTGCATGGCGCAAAATCGACTATCGACGTGCGGCCCGTCAACGCGACGACGCGCGCCCAGCACCATGTGATAACGCCCGTCCGCGTCACGCCACACCTTGGGGTCGCGCACGTGGCAGGTCAAATCCTCGGGATAATCATCGGACGCCAGCACCACGCGCTTTTGGCTGAACTCCCGACCGGCAAGGCCATCAACGCTCTCGACATAAACAGTATCGGCGCGGCGGCCGGTATTGACGTAGTCGTACGTGCCGTCTGCATCGGAAAGCTTAACGTTGCCTGTGTACAGTACGCGAATGCGGCCGTCCTCGACAAGCGCGGAGCCCGAATACACGCCATGGCAATCGAACGGCTCGTCGGGCAACAGCGGGGCGCCAACGTAGTCCCACGTCATAAGGTCGCGGCTCGTCGCATGACCCCAGGCCTTAACGCCGCCCTCGACATCAAACGGCGCATACTGAAAATAGGCATGGAACACGCCATCTGCCTGGCAAAGACCGTTGGGGTCATTGAGCCAAGCCGCCGGCGGCATAATGTGGAAATGCTGGCCATACGCGCCATGACCGCACTCAGAGGCGGCAGCGTCAACAGCAGCAACCAGCTTTGCAAGGTCGCGACCAAGTGCATTAGACATATCAAAGTCCTAACGGATCGAAAGTAACAAGGCGCCAGAGAACGGCACCAGATACAGGAAACACCCGCGAGCATACAGCCCGCGGGCATTCCCTTAATCAAAAGCTCTTAGGCCTGCTCGGGAGCTTTGGGCTCGTCCTTGTACAGGACAAACGAGACGGCAAAGGAAACCAGCGCGGCGACCGCGAACATGATCGCGTACTGCACGGGCTGGGCCAGGCACAGCAGGATACCGAAGATGCCGGTAACGCCCGTGCCGGAGGCGGCCAGCGAAGTGAGCGCGCAGACCAAGGCACCGCAGCCGCCGCCGATGCAGCCGGCGATGAAAGGCTTAAAGAAGCGCAGGTTCACACCAAAGATGGCAGGCTCGGTAATGCCCATGAAGGCGGACAGGGCCGAAGGAAGCGCCAGACCCTTGATCTTGGCATCGCGGGTCTTAAAGGCAACGGCGAGTGCGGCGCCACCCTGAGCGATGTTGGCAGCACTGGCGATGGGCAGCCAGTAGGTCACGCCGTACTGGGCAAGCTGGCCCAGGTCGATGGCGGTGTACATCTGGTGGATACCGGTAACGACCGTGGGGGCATAGAACAGGCCGACGATAAAGGAACCGATGCCGAAGGGAAGGGTGAGCAGGGCTTGGATCAGACCGAGGATGGCGTTCTCGGCCCAGACAAAGATGGGGCCGACGGCAACGAGCGTCACGAGCACGGTCACGAACACCGATACAAGCGGAGTCACAAAGAGATCGAACATCTCGGGAACGATCTTGTGCAGGCGCTTCTCGAGGAAGGCGAGAATGGCACAGGCGATGACGATGGGGATCACATGACCCTGATAGCCGACCCACTCAAAGCTGTACACGCCGGGGATGACGTTGACCATGGTCTGCACGCCCTCGGAGGCAACCGTATAGGCGCTCTGCAGCGAGGAGTTGATGAATGCACCACCGACGACGGCGCCCAGGTACGGGTTGGCGCCAAAGGCCTTAGCCGCGGAGTAACCGATCAAGATCTGCAGAATGCCAAAGGACGCGCCCGAGACCAGGTCGGCAATCTTATAAATAAAGTTATTGGTGTCGAGCGCGATAAAGCCGTTGGAGGCCATAAAGTTGAGGGCGCTCATAATGCCCAGCAGCAGGCCCGAAGCCACGATGGCGGGGATGATGGGGACAAAGACGTCGCCGAGCACCTTAATGGCACGCATAAAGATGTTCTGCTGCTGCGCCGCGGCCTCCTTGACCTCGGCCTTGGTGGCAGCCTCGACGCCGCTGAGCGCAATGAACTCGTCGTAGACCTTGTTGACGGTGCCGGTACCAAAAATAATCTGGAGCTGGCCCTGGGCCTCAAAGACGCCCTTGGCGCCGTCGATATTCTCGAGGGCCTCCTTGTCGACCTTGGCGTTATCGGCAATCACCAGGCGCAGACGCGTGGCGCAGTGTGCGGCCGAAACAACGTTGCCGGCGCCACCGATGTTATCGAGCACCTCTTGGGCTGATTTGCGGTAGTCCATGACTTCCCTTTCCTCAAACGGGCGCACGTGCACTCGGCCATCTTTGACACTTACACTGTAATCGATTTCAGTTTCATATGTCTGTAATCGTTTTCATAGTAGGGTGAACGGTAGGAAATAGCGGGCGAATGGTAGTTTTGAGACAAACATAAGGGCTCAGAGGCAGTCAGACGTGCCCAAAATCTAGACATTCATAAGCTGATGGCCGAGTTTGAGCGTCTTTAGACCGCTCTCCCCCTCCACGCCATCGAGCGCGTTGAGCAACATATTGGTCGCCTCGACGCCACTGGTCAGGTAGCCATAATGCACGGTGGGAATACCGCCCGTCAGCGCGCGCAAAAACGCGTTGTCGCCAAAACCGCTTACGCGATGCATGCCCTCGCCCACGCCGCGAACCTCATCGATGGCACGAAGCGCGCCCGCCGCCATGGTATCGGTCGCGCACGCGATAAACGAAACATCGGGAGCGACGGAAAGCAGTTCACGTGCTGCACCATAGCCTGAGTCGAGCGTAAACGAGCCCAGGCGAATCAAGGCGGCATCGAGCGGGTTACCCGCGGCGCGCAAGCCGGCCTCAAAACCGCGACGGCGGTCATAACCGGCCGCGCGGTCCTCTTCGGTAACTCCAATGTAGGCGATCTTGCCGTCCACGCGGCCCGCAAGCGCATGGCCCAGCTCAAAGGCAGCCTCGTAATCGTCGTGATAGACACAGGCCGTGCCCTCGACATGTTGGCCGATCAACACAATGGGCACACGGCACGACTCAATCGCGCGACGGTGCTCGTCGGTGATCATAGTTGCCACCAGAACAATGCCGTCAACCGGGTGGTTTTGGAATAAATCGAAGTATTCGAGCTCACGATCGGCCGCGTTGTCGGTGTTGGCAAGCAGCATCTGGTAGCCACGGCGACCGAGCACCTGACCAATGCCGGCGGTAATGCGGCTCACGGATTCCGAGTTGATCTTAGGTACGATGACGCCGATGAGCTTGGTGGAACCGGTGCGCAGCGCGCGAGCCTGGCTGGATCGCACGTATCCGGTCAGCTCGATTGCCTGCTTAATGCGCTCGCCCTTATCCGCCGAGATATATCCACCGTTGAGGTAGCGCGAGACGGCGGCGCTCGAAACGCCGGCCAGCTCGGCCACATCTTTCATCTTAACCACGAGCACCCCTGTCATTAAAATCGCTTTCACCATAATACCCGCGAACGCGCTCAATGAATCAACTCGCCCATCCAGGTCGAGCAAACGTCAGCGAGCGGGCAGCTGCCGTGGCGAGGTGCCGCGAAAGAGGAGCGAAGCGTACTTTATGTACGCGAGCGACGGTTTGAGCGGCAGATCGCCCGGCAGATGCCCGCGCAGCGTCGAGCGGTCCGGCGTTTGTTAAAACGCCGGAACATAGTTAGCCGTGGTATTCACCGTTGTACTGGATGAGCGTTAGATCTTCCACGCCGTCGAGCGCGCGGATGGCGTCGGCATAGGGCATATCCACACCGTCCGAGAACACCTCGACGGCCATCTCGACCTTGTCGCCGCGCATTGTCTTGGACTTGACGGTGAACTTGGTGCGGCCAAATGCACGCACGATATCGTCGCCGGTAGTCTGGCCCGTGTAGTGGATGACCATCATGTACACGCGCAACTTGTCCTGGTGGCTCGCAAAGCCGGCGATCATCACCACGATCACCACCGCCGTGAGCGCCACGAGCGCATACATGCCGGCTCCCGCCGTAATGCCCGTGGTAATGGACCAAAACAAATACAGCAGGTCGAGCGGGTCCTTGACCGCCGTACGATAACGGACGATGGACAGAGCACCGACCATACCGAGCGAGATGACCACGTTCGTCGAGATCGCGAGCGTAACCATGCAGGTGAGCACGCACATGCCCACAAGCGTCACGGCAAAGCTACGCGAATACACCACGCCGGTAAAAAAGCGCTTGTAGACGTAATAGATCAGGATGCCCATGGCGAGCGCCACGAGCAGCGACAGGCCGATCTTGGCAGGGTCGACCTGGCCAAACGCCTCCAAAACGGAGTTCTTAAAAAAGTCCCTGGTGCTCATGGTCTAAATATCCCCTCGGTTCTCAAAATCCGATTCCCAGTAGTTAAATCCGCGCAGGTAGGCGGTCTTTTCGTAACACAGGCAGTACTTCGAGACCGCCGTAAGCTCGGCCGCGCCCGGCGGCACCATATCGCGCACCAGCTGCGGACAAAACTCGGTAAACTTGACCTCCATCACCAGCTTGCCGGGCTCCAGGACTGGCAGCACGGGCAGCGTCACGTCAAAGATATCGAAGCTTCCCACCGCGGCACGCACGTTCATGTCAAACGTGATGCGCACGGTGCCCTCATCCATCACCCACGGCTCGCGCTCGTAGTCCACGATGGTCCGCGGGCGCATCATGTTGCAGATGCACTCGATGTAGAACTCGCGGCAGAGCGGATAAAGCCGTAGTCGCCAGCCAGAATCTGCTCAAACTCGCCGCGCGTAAGCGGCGCGTCCTCCTTGTGGATCCAGCTGCCGTACTTCTTTTTGCGCTCAAGCTTAATCACCTTGTCGCTGCCGTTATAGATGCGCACGCGATACTTTTTACGCATGAGAATGCCGGCGTCTTTTTCCTCGTAGGCCGAGTTGCAGTAGTCGTCAAAATACAGGCTGCGAATGGTGTAACCGCCCGCCCGCGCATGCTTGTCCAGTTTAAAAACCGGCGCCATGCGACAGGCAAGCGCGGCGTGCTCGCCCTCGTTAATGAGATATTTGAGCTCATGGCGGTAACGCTCCTGCGTGGCACGCACAGGCGGAGCCGCCAAGCGCTCAATCAGCGCGCTAGCCCTCCTCATACGTGTCCTCCACGACCTTACCGTCGTCTTGTACGTAAAAACACTTCATGCCGTACTGTTTACCATCGTCGGTAACGTAATAGTCAAACGCATCTTGCGTATAGCCGTCGGAGTTGGTGGCGCGCACGCGTGCAAAATACTGACCGGCATCGGGTGCATCGCAGGTCACCTCGGGAAGCAGCACGTCCTCGGCCTTAAAGACCACGTCGCTTATGGCATAGTCGCGCGCAAGCTCTACGGTGTAGCGAATGTCGCGCGCCTCAAAGTCGTAGGACGCATCCCAGTTAATGCGCAGTTTACCGTTATCGATCTGCGGCACGCCGATGTAGAACGGCATGGGCTTTTTAAAACTCTCGCGAAAGCTCTTGTAGTTCTCCTCGATCTCGGAGGGAATCGCCGCGGCGATCCGCTCGTATTGGTCCTTGGTGACAGGCAGATTGTCGATATCGGGCGAAGCAAAGACCAGGGATTCAGTCACCTCGCGGTAGTGCTTGATCATCTTGGCCAGACGTTCCTCGGTCAAATACGAGCGCAAGTCCTTGACGGCACGGTCGAGTTCGCTGCGGAACGACTTGCTACGCAGCGCACGATTGAACAGTGCGTTGCCCCAGTAGTTGCTTGCGCCGCGCTCCCAGCTCGCGTAGTCCGAAAACCCGGTAAGAGAAAGCTCCAGCTTACGCAGCATGCCATCGTTGTCCCAATCTAAAAAGAACCAGGTATTTGAGTTGAGCGGGCTGTACAGATAGCAGTTACGGTTCTGCGTATCGCAGTTGCCGGTCAGAATCTGAAACGCCAGCCAATAGACCAAATTCTCGGTATCAAAGTAGGTGTCGAGCACGTTATCGATCTTTTGCGATTCGTCGTTGAGCGCATCGAGCATCTCGATGAGCTTGGTGTGGTCCGTATCGCCCTTAATCTCGAGCATGCCCTCAAAGTTTGCCTGATTGTAGTCGGGATCATCGGCAAGCTTAATGGTGTCCTCGTAGCGATGGAAATCGAAGTTGTTCACCTTGTACAGGTGTCCGTTCTTATCCAAGCCATGTGCCTTAAGTGCCGTTTTGTTGAGCTGCTCCACCTGCGTAAACAGGCCGTAGTCCTCAAAGGTGTCGTTGGACTTTTCGGTCTGATCGCACACCCACAGATGCACAAACTGCGTGCGCAGGCCCATCATCTAGGGAATCCCGCGGATAAGGTCGTAGGCCATCTTGTTGCGAAAACGCATACCCTCGCCCATGTGCTTGTTGAGCGCAATCGCGCGCTGTTGGCGCCAGCTGCCCTTGCCCTTTTTGAGATCCACCTTGTAATTCTTTTGCGAGTTCATGCTCGACGTCTGGCCGCGCACCTGCACGGTAGCATTGGGCGCTTCCTCGCCATAGCCAACCTCGCCGGCCTCCGGGCCCTCTTCGTCGCCCGGCTGCAACAGGCCCATAACCTGATAGCGCGTCACGCCCATGTCGGCATAGTCATACACCGAGTA
>CABUHP010000024.1 GCA_902491415.1 uncultured Collinsella sp. | reverse complement strand
ACGGCCAACCGAAGTTGACCGTCTCAACAATCTTTGGGTGGGCCGTCAGGGGTTCAGCCTGCTTCGCAGGCGGCCGCTGCGGCGCTTTCGCGCCTTGCGCGCTGCGCTGGCAAACGCTCACGCATTTCCTCAGCTCCGCGCCCCGACGGGTTCGAACCCATGAAAAGGCGACCAAAAAGACGGCCAACCGAAGTTGACCGTCTCAACAATCTTTGGGTGGGCCGTCAGGGGTTCGAACCCTGGACCTTGGGATTAAAAGTCCCCTGCTCTGCCAGCTGAGCTAACGGCCCGCGGGTGGCATTGTACCACGGTCTGGGACTATTCCCAACTCCATTGGCCGTTCTGGAAAATCACAACTTCACGTCCATCAGGCGTAATGCCCGTAATATCGATGTCGTCCGTGCCGATCATAAAATCGACGTGCGTGCTCGAGACGTTAACGCCATGCTCCAGGAGCTCCTCCTTGGACATGTCATACCCACCCTCGATGCATTCGGGGAAACCTACACCTAGCGCGAGATGGCAGCTAGCGTTCTCGTCATAGAGCGTATCGTAGAACAGAACACCACTTTCGCGGATCGGCGTGTTCTTGGAGATGAGCGCGACCTCGCCCAGATGAGCGGCACCTTCGTCGGTGTCAATGATGCTCGCGAGCGTTGCCTTGCCCACACGGGCGTCGTAGTCCACCACGCGGCCTCCCTCAAACTTAATCCAAAAATCGTCGACCTTATTGCCGTGGTGGATGAGCGGCATGGCAGAATACACGATACCGTCGGCGCGCATGCGATCGGGCGAGGTGAAGACTTCCTCGGTGGGAATGTTGGGGAAGAAGGGGTGCCCATCGGGCGTCTTGCCCTTGCCGCCGGCCCACTCGTGACCCTTCGTCATGCCAATCGTCAAATCGGTTCCATTTGCCGCGGTGTAGTGCAGGTAGTCGAAACGATTGTCGTTCAGGAAGCGCAGGTTCTTTTCGAATGCGGCGTCATGGAGTTCCCAGTCGCTCTCCGGGTCCTGGCCATCGGCGCGCGCGGTGTGCAGAATCGCATTCCACAGCTTATAGATTGCAACCTCATCGGCGTCTCCCGGGAACACCTCGTGCGCCCATGCCACGACCGGAGCGCCGGCGATGCACCACGGATTGATGTTGTAATCCAGTCCACGGCGGAAAACTTTGCACTGCGTATTCCTCGCCTTGGATGCCGCGGCCGGCTTGGCTGGATCGATGCCCTTGAGGGCTGCAGGATCCGCACCCTCGATAAAGACAAAGCAGGCACCATCCTGGGCCAAGGAATCCAGCTGTATGCGCTTCCACTCGGGCGTCTGCTCAAAATAGCTTTTCTCGACATGCTCGTACGTGAGCCTCGTCACGGCATCATCGGCCCAAATGACCGTCACGTGGCCGGCGCCGGCAACATAGGCCTCCGCGACCACCACGCGCGCAAACGGCGCGCACTCGACCGGAGACTGAACGACGACCTCCTGGCCGGGCTTGACGTTTACGCCCTTGCGGACGACCAGGCGCGCGTAGTTTTTAATCTTGGGCTCCAGGGCCTTCATGCCCTCCAGAGCCTCTTCGACCGTCAGGGCAGCTCGAATCATGTGCCACTCCATCTATCTATAGAACAGTAAAAAGGCGCGCCGCAAAAACGACGCGCCTTATATCTTAGCGATAAGTATGTATGCAAACGCTACTTCTTCTTGGAGTCCTTCTTGTCCTCCTCGGCAGCCGCGCGCTCAATAAGAGCGTTGAGCTTGTTCTCGGACATGCCCTCGGCCTGCGCGCGGTACATGTTGCGCAAGGGACGAATACGAGCGAAGTCATAGATAAAGTCACCTAGGATGATGACATAGGACAAAACGATGCCGACCATCTGGACAGGGCTGGACACCATGCCAGCGGGAGCGAAGTACAGCGAGGCCCAAATTGCCACGACGAGCACCATGCCAATGGCGAGCACAATCCACCAGATGCGACGGCGCTTGGTGTAGTCCTCGTCCTGCTTGAGGAGGATATTCGACACCGTATAGATGCGGTCCTCCTTGGCGCGCTGCTTGGCCTTGCGGGCGCGCTTCTCCTCTTTAGAGAGGCCCTCGAGGTTCTCGCCCTTCTCGAGCTCTTTGCGGCGTGCCTTAGACGAAGCCGGCACGACGCGAACGGAGCTCGCTGCTTGGCGGGCGGGCTTAGCAGATGCGGCAGACTTGCGCGCAACCCCGGTAACTTCGTGGGATTGCGTGCGCTTGTTCGTGGCGCTACGGGTACTCACTTATGCGTTCTCCTTCATGCTTGTGAACTGGGAGCCCGTGATGATCTGGAAGGCCTCGCGATAGCGCTCGGACGTGCCATCGATGACCTCGGCGGGCAGGTGCGGGGTCTCCCCCGTCATATCCCAGTTGGCCTTGAGCCAATTGCGGACGAATTGCTTGTCGTAGCTAGGCTGGATCTTGCCCTCCTCGTAGCTGGCAGCAGGCCAGAAACGGCTGGAGTCGGGCGTGAGGCACTCGTCGATCAGCGTGACCTTGCCATCAATAACACCAAACTCGAACTTGGTGTCGGCAATGATGATGCCACGGGTCGCGGCGTACTCGGCAGCGGCCTTGTAGATCTTGAGGGAAAGGTCACGAATCTGCGTGGCGATGTCCTCGCCCACGATCTCGCAGCAACGCTCGAACGAGATGTTCTCGTCGTGGTCACCGATCTCGGCCTTCGTGGACGGCGTGAACAACGGCTCGGGAAGCTTGGAAGCCTCGGTCAGGCCCTCAGGCAGCTGGATGCCGCAGACGGTGCCGTTCTCGTCGTAGGTCTTCTTGCCCGAACCGGTCAGATAGCCGCGGACGATGCACTCGATAGGAATCGTCTGGGCCTTCTTAACCAGCATGGCGCGGCCAGCGAGGTAGTCACGATACTCAGCAAACTCCTCGGGGAAATCCGCCGGGTCGATGGAAACGAGATGGTTGGGGACGATGTCGGCAAACTTATCGAACCAGAATGCCGAGATGCGATTGAGCACCTCTCCCTTAAACGGAATCTCGTCGGGAAGAATGAAGTCGAACGCAGAAATGCGGTCGGTGGCGACCATCAGCAGGTTTTCACCGGCATCGTAAATATCACGAACCTTGCCACGGGAATCCGGACGACGCTCCATCGTTGTCACGTGAGTCACTCCTTACCTAAATACGACAGAAATGCGGGTTCTTTCCCGCATGTTTTCGCAAACTCGGAGCGGCAGGGACGCGGCCCCTCCTTCACCGAATAGCGAAAAGCTAGTGCTCCATTGTAGTAGATGCCGCGTCTGCCGTGTGCTCGCGGGGCAGATGAATTGTAAAAGTCGTACCCTTTCCAAGCTCCGACTCCACGGATATGTAGCCATGGTGACGCTCGACAATCTGCTTGGTCACGGCGAGGCCGACGCCCAGGCCGCCAGCTTCGCGGGCGCGGCTGGCATCGGCGCGCCAAAACCGCCCGAAAATGCGCGACAGATCGTCCTTGGCAATACCGATGCCGGTATCAGAAACGGCAATGCTGACGTGCCTGCGGTCACTGAGCACCGACACCACGACCCAACCGCCCTCGGGGGTGTAGCGCATGGCGTTGCTCATGAGGTTGATAACACATTGCGTGATCATGTCGGGATCGGCTTCGACGACATCGTCGTGACCTTGGGTCTCGTCGGCAAAGCGCAAGCGCAGATCGCGGTCGACAAACAGGCGCTCCTGGCCGTTCACAATCGATCGTACGAACGGAACCATGTCCACCGGTTCCAGGTTGAGCGGCGCGGTGCTGTTTTCCATGCGCGACAGATCGAGCATCTGCTGCACCAGACGGGCCAGACGACGCGTCTCGGATGCGACTGTCTCCAGGTGTTCGTCGTCGGTGGGATACACACCGTCTTGCATGGCCTCGACCGTCGCAAGCATGGCCATGAGCGGCGTGCGCAGCTCGTGGGCAACATCAGAGGTCAGGCGCTTCTCGTGCTTCATATCCTTTTCGAGTGAGGTGGCCATCTCGTCGAAGGTCTCGCCCAGCTGATCGATCTCATCATCGCCGCGCAAGCCCGTACGAGCGGACAGATCGCCGTCGCGAATTTGCTTGGCCGTGCTCGTAATTCGATGAATCGGCTTGGTAAGCATGCGCGACACAAGCGCTCCGATAACGACCGAGATGCAGACGGCCACAACCGCGGCAAGGGCCATGGCGTTAAAGGTCTTCTCTCTGAATGCCGAGTCTGCCCTGGTGAGCAGGGCATCGGAGCCAACCGCCCACAATTTGACCTGACCCACGTGCTCGCCGGAGGACGTCACGATCTCAACGTTGGCAACACTATTGGAATCGGTGGGAGCAGACGAGACTGGGCTGTGCGATGCCCTCTTTCCGCTCGCATCGTCGGTCGTCGCCTGATTTTCGCGTACATCGGCAGTAGCGCTTGCCGAGGGCCACGAGTCGTCGTAGACGATGACGCCCTTTTTATTGACGACCTGCATACCAAGATCGTCGGACACCAAGCTCGATGTCGCGACCGTACGCAGCTCCCCCGCGGTCCAAGAACCGTTTTCCTCATATGACGTTGCCAACTTTTCGGCAGCGGAATTGGCGATTTCGACAATATTGGAGCGTGTGTAATCCGTAAAAACCGTGCCCCATACAACGGAGACTACGCCCACCAGCACCAATACCGTCATGAGCGATGTCAGGGCAAAAGCCAGGGCCATGCGCGAGGGATAGCTCATCGTTGGCCGTGAATCGGAACGAGGCGTGTTCCAACTAGCCTTGGAACCCGCCTCGTTCTCCTGCTTATGCTTTTGCCCGATTTCAAAGCGCGCAGGTGTCATATGTGATTTCCTTTATTTCTCGTCCGACTTATCGGTCTTGGTCGGAGCCTCGAAGCGGTAGCCGACACCGTGGACGGTGTAGAGCCACTTGGGCTTCTTGGGGTCGTCGCCCAGCTTGGCGCGAAGGTTCTTCACGTGGCTGTCGATGGTGCGCTCGTAACCCTCAAAGTCGTAGCCGAGCACCTTCTCGACCAGCTCCATGCGGTTGTAGACGCGGCCGGGGTGACGGGCAAGCGTGGTGAGCAGCTTGAACTCGGAAGCCGTCAGGTCGACTTCCTTGCCCTCGACCAAAATCTTGTGGCCCGAGATGTCAATGACCAGATCGCCAAAGTCGAGCACCTCGACGGCCGGCTCATCGGCCTGGTGGGCACGGCGGAACAAGGCGCGCACGCGCGCGACAAGCTCGCGCGGCGAGAACGGTTTGATCAGGTAGTCGTCGGCACCGAGCTCGAGGCCGATAATACGGTCCTCGATCTCGCCCTTGGCCGTCAGCATAATGATGGGGACATCCGAGGTGTCGCGAATGGTGCGGCAAACGCGCTCGCCGGGAATCTTAGGGAGCATGAGGTCGAGCACGACCAGGTCGAACTGATGCTTCTCGAACTCCTCGATAGCGGACTGGCCGTCGCCCACGCCCACAACCCAATAGCCCTCGCGCTCGAGATAGGCAGCGACAGCGTCACGGATTGCCTTCTCATCCTCGACCAGCAGAATCTTTTTTGCATCTGAAGCCATAACACGGCCCCCCTGTCTCAATTAGCTAAGAACAAGCTCATTTTAACGCACCTGAGCCCGCCAGATGCCGCTATGACGCGGCAGCTCGGCGGGCGGTACTCACAATTACAACGCGTTTATTCCCCTGTTGGCGCCTTTTTAACCCCTCTAAGCTTAAAGAGAGAATAGGCGTGCAGTGACTGTCTCTGGTATACCCTGGCTGTTGCGCACCGTGGCGTACGTAAGGAATGAGTCCGATTTTCCCGCCGTAGCTGGATAATCGCCATACTCCAAAGCGCGGTCGGGCGACAGCAGCGAGCCATAGGTCTTGGCAGAGGTGTCGATCAGGAAATGCGACGCCTGTACCTTAACAAGGTATTTATTCTTCTTGCCAGCCGCACATGCGAGCGGCTCGCGTGACAGAAAGAGGTACGGCCCTCCCTCATTACCGATATACGTGCCCATATTGCCCAGGCTGCCCACGCCACTATAGGCCGCCTCGATAGAAAACACGAAGGTATCGCCCATATATACGGCCTCGAAAGGCGAAACTGACGAAGGGAGGACCAACTGGGCACGCTTGGTGTTGTTGCCGTCGGTCAGATCGATTGCCGTTATGCCGTAGTAGACGCCCTCGTCGTTGCGGACACGCGGCGAGATGGTCAAAATGCCGTCGCTCGCGCGCGGGGCCGATGCAAAGCGGCCCGTCGATTTCCAAATTACCTCGGCCTTGGATTCATCAAGCGAGCGACGATAGCAAAACGAATCACTACTCGTTTTATTGCCGCCTGCCGAAGGCATTTTATACCAGATAACCGATGACCCGAACGCCGTAAACAGGGGCGGATCATAGTCCTTGCCACCTCGATCGAGCTCAACCGCATCGCCAGAGAGCGAAGCGCCCGACAGATTTTGAGCGTAGAGCTTCCACGATGAATTGGCAAAGTTCATCTCAACCCACGCGAATACGCCGTCGCCGGCACGGACATCGTAGAATGCGTATCCCGTGCCCTCGATAGGATCCTCGATTAATGTGGTAAGCGAGCCATCGCCCAGGTTGAGCACACCGAGCGTGTTGGCGTGCAATGCCGATGCGGGCGCCATCATCGCCGCGGCGTAATCGCCGTCGCAGTAGTACAGCAGCGTACCCAGAGGCAGCGTCCACGACGCCGCCGGCTCAAGATCGATGTCGACAGCCTCATACTCATCCGTAATCGAGATGATTTTGGAATCGTCCTTGATAACCTGCGGCTCGCCGGCGGCATCATCGCTGGTACCCGTTTTTTTCGAGCATCCGGCAAGCACCGTGGCAGCGCCCGCGGCAGCCCCACCGAGTACAAAGCCGCGACGCGATATTCCGTTCTTGATGTGATCGGCGATACCCATTAGGCGATCTCGGCGCGAGCGGCCTCGATGGCGCGCGTAAGCTGGTCGGCGCAGGAGGTCTTTTTCATACCGCAGGTATTACCGGCGAGAACCTCGATTACGCGATCGGCGGGAGCGCCCTCGACCAGTTTGGAGATAGCCTTGAGGTTGCCATCGCAGCCGCCGGTAAACTCGACGCCCAGCACCTTGCTGCCATCGTCAGAGAGATTGAGGTGAATATTGCGAGAGCATACACCCTGAGGCTTGTAGTCAAAACTAATCATTGAGATCCCCTCTCAGAAAGAAATTTCAGACGTCTATTATCCCCGCCTGGACCGACTTATTATCGCAAGCACCGATTCAACATCCTACGATGCTTGGACTAGTGGGGGCAAGATTAGCAGTCCGCACCCTGTACGTGGACCATGCGCTTCTTCCGATACATATTGTGGTCGGCGACGCGATATACATCGGCCAGCGTATTTCCAGCCGTCTCGACGGTCGCCACGCCAATCGATGCGCTGACCGTCAGGGTCTCATCGCTTACCGCGGCAAGACCGAGACGAAGACCCTGTTCCAGCCCGAGCGCAGACTCGTTGTCAGTATGGGGGCAAACCAGCAAAAACTCGTCGCCGCCAACGCGCATCGGCAGGTAATCCGCACCAGCCACCCGCCGCAGCACGGACGCCGTCCGTCGCAGCAGTTCATCCCCCATCTCGTGACCATAAATGTCGTTGGTCCGCTTGAGATAATTACAGTCCACCATAATCACGCTCACTGGCAAGCCCTCGTTTACCAGGCTATCTCCACGCGATTCAAGATAGTTGCGGTTGCGAAGCCCCGTCAGTTTATCTTGGTATGACAGCTCCTCGGCATGCTTGACCATCGATATGTTGTGCGTCGCCACGACGACCGACTCCAGTCGGCCTTGCTCATCGCGATGCTGGGGGACAACCTGTAGCGAATACCAAGCGCCTCGACAATCTCGCACCTCGGCAGCCAAGTACGGTACGCCCTCCATACGTTCACGAAGCGTTTTCATATCTACGAGTCCCACAACCGCTTCGCGACTTTCGGGGCTCACGATATCCCGGCAGACCGTGTCCATAAAGTCATATGCCTCGTTGTGCTCGGCAAATATCTTCGCTATCGCCGGCGACATATTGATTCCCTCGATCTCGAGGGTGTCGAGATGCAAAAGGAAGGTCGAATCGTAGATGGCGCTTATGGCATTGATAATGCCGAGCTGTTTATCTTTTTCGACCAAATTGCGGTGGTCAACGATATTCCGAGCCAACAGTACCACGACCCAAAACGCAAGGCACACCAAGACGCCGACGGCGACAAATGAAATCCTGTCAGACATGACCTCAGATTTGGGATATAGCGCAAACAGGCGGTAGTCCTTGTATGCCGCACGCACGGCATATAAGGTGGTCCCCCGATATTCGATACGTGTTACGCCCTCGTCTTTCCAGTCAATTCCGCTATCGGCGAGAAGCCGGGCAAGGGTTATATCGACGGTCGAATCGTTTGAAGAAACGATTTGCGCATCGCGCATCACAAGCACTGTTGGACTCTGATGGAACGTGTTGTTCACAAGGACGTCGGCGATCGTGTATGAATAGTCATCGGCGGGCTCAGCCGCAAGGGATCGATACCCCAACGCCACCCCATCACCGTATGGAACGGCACTCACGGCAAAGTCGACACCGCGGCGCTCGACAGCGGTCGAGTAGGAAACTTTGGAACCTCGATACATCGATGCGATCGACGAGCAGGCCAGCTCCTCTCGCCACAGCATGAGTGGATCGCGGCCGTCGATATCGTAATGGGCGACCATATGACCATCGGCGTCCATGACCAACATTCCCGAAAGTCTCTCGGTATGGACATATTCCTCGACCAGATCGTCGTTGACTTCAAATCGATCAGGCGGCAAGAACGTCGCAAACGACTCGAGCGCCGCATCCAAATTGTGCGTCGCCTCGGTTTTTCTTCCCTGTTCATATCGGTCATATTTTTCGCAGGCATTTTTTAAAAACACCATGGTTTCCTGGCCGAACCCAAGCGTTTTATCAAGGCAGCGATGCGTGCCGACTATATAGAGCAGACTCAGTAGGGCAACGCTGGCCACGATGCCGATGACCACTGCGGCTAAACTCTTTCGGCGAAAGCGGCGCTCTTCATTTGTCATGATTCCGCTCCTTGCCCGCCTGTCGTCGCTCCTGCCTTGTAATTGTCCACAATGCGCTCTATCGTGCCGTCTCGATCCATATCGTACAGCGCGGTATTGAGGTTTTTGACGCACTCCCCCTCATAGCTATCATCAAACGCGACGCCCAGGTCAACCGTCATAACGTTGTCGGCGAACACACGATAAACGCCAGGATACTGGGCAACGAGTCGATCAAGCGACTGAACGTCCGCCATCCAACAGTCGACATACCCTTTGGCGAGGGCGGCTTTGCAGAGTTCGGCAGAACCATACGATTTGATTTGCACGTCCGGCGAGATATCCAGATCCCCTGCGAGCAATCGGCGTTCGCTCACCGAGCCCGCAATCACCGCAATGGTCTTGCTTCCATCGAGATGCGCCAAGGACGTGATGCCACTCGTTTTCTTGGCGGCGACCGAAACCGTCAGGGTCAAATACGGCTCAGTCCAGTAATACTTATCCTCGCGATAACAGGGAGAATAGTCGCACCACAGGCAATCGATATCGCCGTTTTTGAGTAGGCGATCACGGTCATTCCAAGATATGTCGATAAATTGCGGCTTGATCCCTGCGCGTTTGCAGGCCTCGCGGGCGATGTCGATATCGATACCGGCGTAATCGCCCGTGGTATCGACATACACATAGGGGTCGTTATCCGTAACGCCGATTTTGAGTACCGGGAGGTCTTTGTCGGCTTCATTCGGGGAGGAAGAGCTGCTTCGAACGGTATACGTCAGGGCGCCCGCACAGACGGCAACAAGAAGTATGAGCGTAAGCGAGACGATGGCGGCTCGCTTGGTACGTCCGGGCACACGCCTCCCTTCATCGAAACAGCAGTCGGATTTCATTTTATACCCGGGGCTGATGCGGCGAAAAAAAAGCGCCTCACCCAAGATGGGCAAGGCGCCAAAGGTTGAAATGCATCCGCAAGCGGTCGAATTAGGTTAGCCCTACTCGAAGTTCAGCTGCTCCAGGCGGTCGAAGACCGTGTCGATGCGGGTGACGAGTGGGGTACCCTAACGCTCGAGACGTTTGCGCATAAGCGCGAAGGCAATCAGCGAAGCGCCGGCAACGGCCATAATAAAGGCGACAGCAAGGGCCTGGTCGCCCGTGTTGGCAAGCGCGCCCTTAGTAGCCTTAACAGACTTTTTGGTCACCTTAGTCGTCGTCTGCTGACTAGGCTGGGACGGCGTCACGGGCTGCGTAGGCTGAATCGGCTCACCATTGGCCTCCTCGCCCGTCACCACGTACGTCGAGAAGTGGCTCGTGCGGAAGCAGAGGTAGTCGCCCTCGGTCCACGTATCCATAGCCTGAGTGGAACCATCCTCGGCAACGTAGAGCACCTTGAGGTTGGTGAGCGCCTTCATGGCGGCAGTCATCTTGACACGGACGATGAAGGACATGCCTTCGTAGTCCTCGATAACCTCGCCGTCCTTGAGAAGCTTGATATCGAGCTTATCGGCAACCTTGGTAGCCCCCTGCTCAAGGCCGGAAATCGTAGCATTGGCGGCATCGGTAAGATCCGTCGGTTCCTCGACCACAAGAGAGATGCTGTTGTTCTGGGCAATGCCGGCAGCGACATTGTTCTCGGCGCTTACACTAACGTCCGTTCCGTTGCTACCCGCAACGCCTGCAATGGTCTTTGCCGCTACGATAACGGCGCAGGTCGCGGTTTTGTCGCCACAGGTGGCGGTAATCGTGGCGGTACCGGCCTTAAGCGGCGTCACGACGCCGTCTTTGACCGTGGCGATCGACGAGTCGCTGGAGGTCCAGCTCACCGTCGTATCGTCTGCATCGGCAGGACTCACCGTTGCGGAGAGCTTTGTGGAGGCATCACCGACGGTAAAGGACAGGCTCGTCTTGTTGAGCTCAACCTTTTGGGCGGGATTGGTCACGGTCACCGAAACGGTCTGGGAGAGCGACCCTGCAGTGATGACAAAAGAACCAGAACCGGTCTTGAGGGCGGTAACGGTGTAGGAGCCATCACCGTTGTCGACAACCTTAAACGCCTTCGAAGCGACCGTGTCATCCAGAGCAAGATTGGTCTCGTCGACCTCACCCGCAAGGGTTCCAGCAAGAGAAACCTTCACGGTGCCCTCTTCGCCCTTCTTGAGGCCGAGGACGCTCTGGTCGACCGTAAGGTTCGTTGCGGGATTAGAGACGGTCACCGCGCAATCCTGAGAATAGGTGCCGTCTTCAGTCGAAACGGTGATGGTTGCGGCGCCCTTGGAGACAGCCGCCACCTTTCCGGTTTGATCGACTGTAGCGACACTTTCGTTGCTGGACTTCCAGACAATCGTCTGGTCAGCCTCCGCGGGAACGACCGCCGCCTTAAGCTGCTCGGTTGCAGCGCCCACAAGCACGACCTTCTGCTTATCGAGCGTGATGCCCGTAGCAGGCTGAATAACCGTCACCTTGCACGTGGCGCTATGCTCTCCGTCCTCAGTGGTGACGGTAATCGTAGCAACACCTGCCTTGACCGGGGTCACGACGCCGTCTGCAACCGTGGCGACCGTAGGATCGCTCGACGACCAGGACAAGTTCTTGTTCGTTGCATTATCGGGCTCAACCGCTGCGGTCAACGTCGAGGGCTCACCGCCCACAGCAAGCTTAAGGTTTGAAGCGCTGAGCTTGACGCCCGACACCTTTACAACCGGAGTGGTTACCGTAATCGCATCCGTGGTTGCAGAGACCCCATCAACCGTTGCCGTGATCGTGGCATCACCGTCACCGACAGCGGTAACAAGACCGTTAGCGTCGACGGTAAGGACGCTCTCGTTGGAAGAGGACCAAACAACTTGGCTGGCCTTGTCATCAGGGGAGACCTTTGCCTTCAGCTGCTGAGTCGTGCCTTTATCCATGGAGGTTGAGTAGCTGTCCGCAATGGAAACCGCAGTCTTTGCAGGCTCCTCGCCAGGCTTGACAACATGAACGGTCATCGTGTCGCAGAGACGACCACCCAAGTACATTGAAACCGTTGCATCGCCGTAACTATGAGGCACTAAATACCCCAAGTAACTGCCACCATTAAACATCGGTCCTTTTACCTCGAGGACATCCGGATTATCTGAAGTGAAAGAATACTTTGCGCCGGCATAGGAGTCCATCAATTCCTCAGCGCTTTTACTCAGCACGCCCTTTGGATATTCAAACCCCCTGTCACATTCCAGCCAAAGCCAATCTTTGGATATACTATCTGAACTGACCTCACAGGGAAATGTATAATCGCTCGACACAAACTTAGCCTTCGAAAGGCTCACTTCCGCAGGGTCGACAACCTCTATCTCAAAGGGATGGTCATTGCCAAGGCCATCACGAGCATGAGCCTTAACGGTGCCAGGCTTTATTGCCTTAAACGAGTTTTCACCACCGATAAGCTCAACGACATCGTTGCTTTCCAGAGAATAGGTTACAGCGCCAAAGTCCGCACCCCAATGTGCGCGCTGGCATGCCTTCAGTACTTCATTTGGAGAAACGTTGAGAATGGCAGTCAGATAAGAGCTGTCCCCAACCAGCATCTTTTGCTTTTTGTTCCCACGCTCATTGAATCCGGGCTCCTGATTCTCGGTTACAACATCACATAGCTTCTTCGTCTCAACTTCACCGTTGCAATAGTCGACAAGAACCTTGGCCTCTTTAGCATCTTTCGACAACGCCTCGAGTTGCAAAGAAGCGCTTAGCTCGGAAGTTCCATATGATGAATAATTCGAATTCACCCTTGCCTGGACTTTGGAATCCTTTGAGGGGTCTTCCTTAATAACAAAATATGTGGCCGCACGGCTCTCGTCCACGGGACGAACGTCAACTCTCCCCTCTAGTAATGCATAATGCGTGTTCCCGCATTTTTGCGGACAATCATCCGTGTAACCCAGCGTTGCGGTGTTTGTTGTCGCACCAGATTGGTCGTAAGAAACGAAACTGACCTTAATTGGATTGACTTTAGCCACACTTTTAATCTTAAGAGAACCGTTTAAACTCTCGTCGGTCTTGCTCTTCAGGGTTATAGTCGTTGTGCCAACTTTGGTGGGGCTAATTGTCAATACCCAACTATGTGACTCATAACTTACCTTAGCGATATCCTCGTCAGACGATGTGATATCGATATCGCTAGGGTCAATGGGCGCCCATTCGTGATTTTTATTAAAAAAGGAAAGCCTTCCTTTCACCGTCTGTCCAACAGCGACATCAAATTCTGACCACACATCGCCTGTAGACGAATCGTATGGGAGAAACGATGCACCCATGGAACCGTCCTGCGACTCCAGCATGACAGCATCCGCATGCGGAGCGGCCACCGTCAGCCCAAACGTTGCCGCCGTTAAAGCAACACAGATGCCTGTGGCTATCCTCCAAAACCCTTTTCTCATTCCCCTAAGTCCAATCTCTCGTGAAAAAACACAGCATTCTCCCACACCTTAAAATTGGCTTAAGGATACCCATTACAGTCTGAAGTGGGCCACCGATAAATTTCGATGGCGAGCATTCGGCG
>CABUHP010000023.1 GCA_902491415.1 uncultured Collinsella sp. | reverse complement strand
CGAATCCGCCGACGGCCCCCACAAACCAAAAACGGCGCCGCTCTCGCGACGCCGTCATAATCTTCTGGTGCCCCCGGGCGGATTCGAACCGTCGACACCCGCTTTAGGAGAGCGGTGCTCTATCCCCTGAGCTACGGAGGCATGTTGTACTAGTGTAGCAGATTTACGCCGTTGTAATACAGCGTATAGCCACTCTTCGAAGTTGCGGTGGAACAGCCCTCCGGAAAGAGTGTCCCACTATCCAGGCAAATTCTGGGTCAAACTTTCCCAATGGGACCTCGCTGGAAACTGTGTCCCAGAATTTCGGCTCGAAACGGGACACGGTTTCCCAAACGACCCCGTTCCGGAAACTACGTCCCGGAATCGGCGCTCGAACTGGGATGCACTTTCCCAATCGAGCCCCATGGGAAACTGCGTCCCACTTTGGGGGGCGCTCTTTAATGACTAGTTGCCTTTGTGGAAAAGGTTTTTGATAACGGAGGGGATGCTCTTGGCGCCCTTGGCCGTCACATCGATAAAGTCGGGCGAACGCACGAGCTTATCCTCGTCGACGTACTTGCGGACCGCGCGAAGCGTCTCTTTGTCGTCGCGCGTCGAAAACGTAAAGTGACCGTTGTCCTTGGTGAAGATGGCAAAACGCGTAATCTTCTTGGTGCCGCGCAAAACCTCGGCGGCAATATAGTCGACCTCGTCCCACGGGATTTGAATATAATCCTCGGGATTGCGCTCGTTATAGTACTCAAACGCCTTATTGCCCACCATCACGTTACCGTGGCTGGTAAGCCCCATCAGGCAGGTTGCCGGCGTTGCCAGATCGACCGTGCTGTTCTGAGATTGCGCCATACGCGCCTCGCCCTCCAATAAAAACAATCGGACCGCATCCAGTGTACCCACCGGGTGCGGTCCGTTTCAATGGCTCAAAAGCCCTTACCTAGCAACTCTCGGTCTTAAGCCGAAGCGTGCTTACATGAAGCCGCAGAAGCGACCGATGATGCCGACGGCGAAGAGAGCCAGGATGATGACGATCGGGCTAACCTTCTTCTTGAGGAGCTTGCAGACCAGCAGGGTCAGGCACACGGCGGCAAGGCCGGGGATGAGCTGATCGAGGTTGGCCTGAAGCGTGGTGACCTTCATCTGATCAAGGGCGGTAGCACCGACGGAGTTGTACATCGTCAGCGCTTCCTTGATACCCTCGGAACCGGAGGGCAGGCTAGCCCAGTCGATAAAGGCGCCAGCAGACTGCTTGACCGTGGAGACGATCGGGGTGAAGGAAATGGACACCCAGCGCTCGACCAGGGCGCCGATGATGAACATACCCAGGATGGAAGCGCCCTCGGTGACCTTGCCCATCAGACCACCGGAGAGGTCCTTGGCGATGGAGGAGCCGACCTTGTAGCCAAACTCCTGCGTGTACCACAGGAAAGCGTAACGGATGATGTTCCACGCGAAGAAGAACAGCAGCGGACCGACGATGCTGCCGGACATGGCCAGGGAAGCGCCCAGAGCGCCCAGAATCGGGCGAAGGGTGAACCAGAAGACGGGGTCACCGACGCCGGCGAGCGGGCCCATCATACCGACCTTGACGCCCTGGATGGCGACATCATCGATCGGAGCACCGTTGGCGCGCTCCTCCTCGAGGGCGAGGGTAACGCCAATGACGGGGGCGGAAACATAGGGGTGGGTGTTATAGAACTCCAGGTGGCGCTTAAGAGCGGCAATCTGGTCATCCTTGCTGGTGTAGAGCTTCTTGATCGCAGGGATCATTGCGAAGCACCAGCCGCCGTTCTGCATACGCTCGTAGTTCCACGAGCCCTGAAGGAACTGATGACGGAAGCAAACCTTCTTGCGGTCAGCCTTGGTGAGCTGAATCTTGTTCTCTGCCATATGTATCACTCCCCTCCTACTCGTAATCGTTCAGAATGTCGCCGAGCGGGTCGCCGGAGCCACCGCCCATGCCGCCACCCTGCTTGGCCAGATCCTTAAGGCCAAGGTAGATGAGGGCAAGGGAGATGCCGATGAGACCAAGGGCGATCAGCGTGAGCTGAGGGATGGCAGCAAGGACAAAGCCGAGGACGAAGAACGGCCAGGTCTCCTTGGTGGCCATCATGTTGATGACCATGGCGTAACCGACGGAAGCGACCATGCCGCCGCCGACAGCCATGCCGCCGGACAGCCAGTCGGGCATAGCGTTAAGCGCGTTGGTAACGGCCTCGGCCGGGATGACGCACAGAAGCACTGCCGGGATGGCGATACGAAGGCCCTGCATGAGGATGGCAGCATACTGCCAGCGCTCGATGCCGGAGAAGTCGCCCTTCTCGGCGCAACCGTCCATGGCGTGAGCGATAGCGGTAGCAATGGTACGGCAGATCATGGTCAGGAACAGACCAGCGACCGACAGCGGGACGGCGACGGCGATAGCGGTGGTAACGGCCTTGGCCGAATCGGTGGCGCCACCGTTGAGGGCGAGCACCATGATGATCGAAGAAGCGACCGAGGCCAGAGCGGCGTCAGGCGCGACGGCGGCGCCGACGTTAGCCCAGCCAAGGGCCATCATCTGGAGCGAACCGCCCAGGAGGATGCCCTCCTGAAGGTGACCGGTTACGAGACCGATAAGCGTGCATGCCACGAGCGGCTGATGGAACTGGAACTCATCCAGAATGCCTTCCATACCGGCAAGCAACGCGACAATCGCAACAAGCAGAATAGTGATTGCAGACATGTATCGGACCCTCCTTTACTATGCTTGAGCGGCCAGTTCGGCCTTAGCTTTCTTCAACATGGCGTCGAGATCCTCGGAGGAATCCGAAGGAACCTTGCGGACCTCGAACTTGACGCCCTTGGCCTTGAGGGCCTCGAGAGTCTTGACGTCGTCATCGCCCATAGCGACGGCGTTGGTGACGACGACCTTGCCCTTGGAGTGAGCCATGGAACCGATGTTGACTTCCTTGATGTCGACGCCGGCCTCGATGGCCTTGAGCAGATCCTGCGGGTTCTCAAAGAGCAGCATGGCCTTGGTGTCACCAAAGCGCGTGTCCTTGACGACCTCGGCCATCTTCTTGATGGGCACGACGTTGGCATGGACTCCCGGAGGGGCAGCCTGCTCGATCATGGTCTTGCGGAGCTCGTCGTGAGCAACGCCGTCGGAAACCACGATGATGCGGTTGGGGTTGATCTGCTTGGTCCACGTGGTGGCCACCTGACCATGCAGCAGACGGGTGTCGATACGGACGTGGGCAATCTTGATGTGCCCGTCGCCGATGACCGTTCCCGGAGGGATGGCGCCTGCAGGAGCAGCAGCGGCCGCAGCCGGCTTCTTCTCCTCGGGCTCCAGAGACTCGGGCTTGACGCGCACGCCAGCCTTAGCCTCAGTCACGAGATGTTTTGCGATCGCATGTGCAGTGTTCTTTGCGTCAAAGCGCTGCGAATATGCCTCGATGAGCATAGGCAGGTTGACACCGGTGACAATAGCCCAGGAATCGTGGCCCTCGATGAGCCCGCTGATCTGGTTGAACGGCGTGCCGCCCCACAGATCAACGAGGAAGAGCACCTGCTCCTGGTCCTCGAAGGAAGCGATTGCTTCCTCGACCTTGGCACGGAAGTCGTCGGGGCCCATGCTCGGCTCGAGCGAGACCACGGCTACAGACGGCTGATCGCCAAAGACCATCGAGCCCGTCTGCTTGATTCCAGCTGCCAAGTCCCCGTGGCTAGCAAGAACAATACTTACCATCACATAACCTCCTTTTTGTCTACGTATTTCCTACACGACATGAAAGGAGTATACCTGTTTGGATTGTGGAATTATAGCTAAATTCGCAAAAGGTTGGATTATTTGTTTAAACGTCTAAGTTTGTTACAAATTGATTACGTTGCCGGTTTACAGCTTATTGCCTGCTAAAACGTGATTTGCTGATTGCTTTCAAAGACATATAAAGGTGCACTGTTCGTTAAGACCGCTTTTAGGTGGATCCCAATGCGTCTGCGTGCCACCATTTTGTTTAAACAGACATGACTTGACTAACCGAAGCAAATATGTTTGGAACTCTAGCCCATGTAGTCATTGGATGTTAGGCGATGTGGAGTGGGTTGGCGGCGTCGACGGCATCGGGCGCGTCGGAAGGGCCGTCGGGGGCAGCGCCTGCCGGATCCTCTTCGGGGGTCTCGATCTGTTTGATCATTACCTCTTGGCCCTGCAGCAAATAGGTCTCGCCGCTACCGCAATGGGGACAGGCCTTGCCGTGCTCGACCGTCGCGTAGTCGCAGCCACACGCCTCGCAATGTGTCACGGCCTCAACGGGCTCCACGATAAGCTCTGCACCCTCGGTGATGGGCTTTTTATCTGCCGCCCAGCGCCAAGCGTCGAGTAGCAAGTCGGGAACGACGCCCGAGACCTCGCCCAGCAGCAGCGTGACGCTCGAAACGCGACGCACGCCATTGGCGCGCGCCACGTTCTCGACATCGCGAATGATGTGATAGACGATTCCCAATTCATGCAAGGCGAAACCCTTTCTGCAGAGGTTGATTCGATGCAAACTCAAAGCAAGGGGACGACGAGATCTAGTCTGCGCCGTCCCCTTACCCGCCATGGCTACCTATTTACGACCAAATTTAATCTTGATGGCACGCTTTAGAGCATACTTGCCAAGGCTTGGGAGCTTTTGCTCGTATTTGACCATCGTTGAGCACTCGGGGCGGTCGCGATCCAGATGGATGGCGTCGAACGCGCACTTGGTGGTGCACAGGCCGCAGCCGATGCACTTGTTGGGGTCGACGATCGAGGCGCCGCAGCCCAGGCAACGGGCGGTCTCGGCGCGCACCTGCTCCTCGGTAAAGGTCTCAACATACTCGCTAAACGGCGCAGCCTTCTCGCGTTCGCGGTCCACATGCGCAACCTCGCGGCTCGCGTTGTCGTAGCTCTCGAGCACAACGTCGTCGCGGTCGAGCGCGGTGTAGCGGCGCTGATTGCGGCCGATGGTGAGCGTGGAGCCCGGCTGCACAAAGCGATGGATGGACACCGCGGCCTCGTGGCCGGCGGCGATAGCGTCGATGGCAAAGCTGGGGCCGGTGTAGACGTCGCCGCCCACAAAGATGTCGGACTCGGCGGTCTGATAGGTCTGGGGATCGGCAAGGGCACCCTGGCCGCGGCCGAGCTCCACCTTGGAGCCAGCCAGCAGGTCGCCCCACACAATGGACTGCCCGATCGACATGACGACACGATCGGCATCGACGCGGCGCAGATCGTTCTCGTCGTACTCGGGCGCAAAACGGCCTTCGTCGTCAAAGACACGCGTGCAGCGCTTGAAGGTGATACCGCACACACGACCGGCCTCGTCCAAGTGAATCTCCTTGGGGCCCCAGCCACAGCTGATGTGAGCGCCGTCCTCAACGGCCTCGCGACGCTCCTCCTCGCTGGCGGGCATCTGGGCCTCGCTCTCCAGGCAGAACATCTCAACATGCTCAGAGCCCAGACGGCAGGCGTTGCGGGCAACGTCGATGGCCACGTTGCCGCCGCCCACCACAATGGTGCGGCCGGGCAGCGCGTCGATCTTGCCACTGTTGACCTCGCGCAAAAAGTCGACGGCCACGGCCACGTCCTCGGCATCCTCACCCGGAATACCGGCGAGGCGGCCGCCCTGGCAGCCAACGGCAACGTAGAAGGCCTTAAAGCCCTGCGCGCGCAGCTCGTCGAGCGTCACGTCTCGACCGACTTCCACGCCATAGCGGAACTCGGCACCCATCAGGCGAATGACCTCGACCTCGGCCTCGATAACATCCTTCTGCAGCTTAAAGCTGGGAATACCGTAGGTGAGCATGCCGCCCGGGTGCTCGTTCTTCTCGAATACGACGGGCTTGTAGCCCTTCTCGGCCAGATAGAAGGCACAGGACAGGCCGGCCGGACCGGCACCGATAATGGCAATCTTCTGATCGAAGCCGCCAGCGCGCGTCGGCGTCACCACAGGTGGGACATAGCGGGTCGCGGCATCCAGATCGCGCTGGGCGATAAACTTCTTGACCTCGTCGATGGCCACGGCGGCGTCCACACGGCCGCGGGTGCAGGCATCCTCACAGCGGCGGTTGCACACACGGCCGCAGATAGCGGGCAGCGGGTTCTCGCGCTTAATGAGTGCTAGGGCCTCGTCATAGCGACCCTGAGCCGCGAGCTTCAAATAGCCCTGAACGGCAACGTGCGCGGGGCAGGCCGTCTTGCAGGGAGCGGTGCCGGACTCATGCGTCTCGATACGGTTGTCGTTGCGGTAGTTGGGCGACCACTTGGTGTGATCCCATTTGGTGGCGTCGGGCAGCTCCTGGCGCGGATACTCGGGCACCTGTCCGCCGGCCTTTTTGCTGCAGAGCTTCTGGCCGAGCTTGGCGGCGCCGGCCGGGCACACCTCAACGCAGCGACCGCAGGCAACGCACTTGTCCTTCTCGACCTTGGCGACATAGGCCGAGCGCGACAGGTTGGGCGTGTTGAACAGCTGAGAGGTGCGCAGGGCATAACACACGTTGACGTTGCAGTTGCAGATAGCGAAGATCTTGTTCTCGCCGTCGATATTGGTGATCTGGTGCACAAAGCCGTTGTCCTCGGCCTGGCGCAGGATGTCGTAAACCTCGTCGCGGGTCACGTAATGGCCACGATCGGTCTCAACCACGTAGTCGGCCATATCGCCCACGGCGATGCACCAATCGGCCGGGTCGTCGGCGCAGCCCTCACCCATCACGCGACGGCTCGCGCGGCAGCTGCAGGTGCTAGCGGCATATTTGCCATCGTATTTGTCGAGCCAATGCTCGATATGCTCAATCGGTACCGAGGTGCTCGCGGCGTCGATAGCCTTCTCGACCGGAATGACATGCATGCCGATACCGGCGCCTCCGGGCGGCACCATCGGCGTGGCCTTGGACAGCGGTCCCTTGGACGCCTGCTCAAAGAACTTGGCATAGACCGGGTGCTCCTCGAGCTGGCTCACGCGCATGTTGAGGAACTCGGCGGAACCCGGCACCAGCATGGGCAGCACCCACTGCTTGGCGCGCTCGGGGTTTTCCCAGTTGTACTCGAGCAGACCCGTGTAGCTCATGTCGTCGAGCATCTTCTCGATATCGGCTTCGGGCATGCCGGTGAGCTTGACCATCTCGGGCAGCGTATAGGGACGGCGCATCTTCATCTTGCAGAGCACTTCGGCCTGCTCGTCGGTTGCGGCCTCGGCAAACGACCAGTACTCGTAGCCCAGCAGCTCATCGCGATGCAGCAGACGGTTGGTGCAGTGCTCGCACAGTTTGACGATGGCCTCGCGCGGATGCTCCGGTATCGGTGGCACG
Organism: uncultured Collinsella sp.; assembly: GCA_902491415.1. Lineage (GTDB taxonomy): Bacteria > Actinomycetota > Coriobacteriia > Coriobacteriales > Coriobacteriaceae > Collinsella. The sequence goes on along the minus strand of CABUHP010000023.1, from coordinate 6,598 downwards.
AACTCCGCGCCGATATCGGGCTCGGTATAGCTAATCCCCGGTCCGTTGAGAATCATGGTTGTCCCTTCTCTTGCCACAGCCCGGCGAGACCGCGGCGCCCCTCTTTTTTTGCAGGCCGGGCATGCCCTATGCCGTTCACCCGCCATTAGTTGACATTGTGTCAAAAATAGTATTGACGAACCGTCAACAATATTCAAGACTGTTAGGCGAACGGTCAGGCAAAAGAGGATGAAAGGCGGCAAAAACATGGGCAACAACACAGCAGATACCTCTGTGGTCGATGCCGTTCCCGCATCCGATAGCGCGGCAAAGCGCCTGACGGGCGACGAACGCCGTCGCGAGATCCTCGATGCCGTACGTACCGTAAGCTCCGAGCTGGGCGTGTCCCACCTATCGGTATCGGCCGTGACCAAGCGAGCCGGCTGCACGCGTTCATTGTTCTACCACTACTTTGCCGATATGGACGCCGCCGTCACCGCCGTCATGGACGAGGCGATCGACGGCTTTATCTCCGAGCTCGAGCAGTGGAACGCCAGCCGCACGGTTGGCGACATCGAGGGCGCGCTCGACACCATCGCCCCGCTCTTTAAGCGCCTGGTCGCCAGCGGCCACGAGCTGCCGAGCACGCTCACTTCAAGCAGCGGCGCGCTCTACGGCGGCTTTTTGCACAACGTGGTCCAGCGCGTGGCGCAGTATATCTGCGACACCACCGTAGTGGACTTTGTCGCCCATCATGAGCTACGCATCGACCATGTCTACGAGACGTTCTACACCCTCATCATGGGGTTGTTGATGTATATCCGCACGCACCCCGATGTGCCCGACGAGACGGTCAAGGAAATCATCGCCTCGACACTCCACATCGAGGGCTATACCGCCAAGTATCCGGAGCGCAAGCCCCAGAACTGACGACATTTGGCCAAACTGCCCGCGATCAGAAGAGGGGCCGCGGGCGTGTGAAAGGAGAGCAGCATGCTGTTCGATGTTTGGGGTAGCGATACCCTTATCCACTGGGCCGGCTGGGCCATGGTCTTTATTGGCCTGATCGTGCTCAACGAGGTCGGCCGCCGCACTAAGCTGGGCGCGGCAATCATCTTTGGCGTGGCTCCGCTGGCCATGACCATCTACTGCGTCGCCATCGCCGTGGGCGTTTCGCAGGGTGCCGAGTGGGCGCTCACCAACCCCACCCATGTGTACCAGAACAGCTGGTTCCACTACGCCAAGGTATACGCTGCGCTGGCCGGTTGCTGGGGCTTCATTGCCATTAAGTACCAGTGGGGAAAGATCGGCAAGGCGCATTGGTTCCGTGCGTGGCCGTTTGTGATCGTCGCCATCAACATCATGATTGCCGTCGTGTCCGACTTCGAGAGCGCCTACCACTTCTTTGTCCTGGGCGAGTCCACCTGGGTCACCTCCGAGGGCGCCACGCAGCTGGCCGGCTGGAACAACGTGTTCAACGGTATCGCGGGCATCATCAACATCTTCTGCATGACCGGTTGGTGGAGCGTCTACGCCTCCGAGGACAAGACCGACATGCTGTGGCCCGACATGACCTGGGTCTACATCATCGCCTACGATATCTGGAACTTCTGCTACACCTACAACTGCCTGCCCACCCACTCCTGGTTCTGCGGCTTTGCGCTGCTGCTGGCGCCCACCGTCGCCGCCTTTATCTGGAACAAGGGCGGCTGGATTCAGAACCGCGCCTTTACGCTGGCCATTTGGTGCATGTTTGCCCAGGTGTCCCCGTACTTCCAGGAGGAGTCCATCTTTGTGACGCACTCCACGCTCGATCCCGGCGCCGCCACCGCGGTCTCGGTCGCCGCGCTGGTCGCCAACGTCGCCGCGATCATCTACGTCGCCTACCGTGCCAAGAAGCTCGGCCGCAATCCCTACAAGCAGGATGTCTTTGAGGGCACCAGCGATTGGGAGAAGGCCACTGCCCGCCGCGCCAAGGTTGATTACGCGCACGCCGAGTAACGTGCCTGGCGCAGACATCGCTTGAGCGCGAAGCAGCATAGCCGGCTCCGCGCAACTCAACGCATTGCAGAGCCCCCGGAATGTGATTCGTTCGCGTTCCGGGGGCCTTTTGCTGCCGCGAGGATGCGGCCGAACGATGCGCTCAGGTTAAATCAAATCTTATATTTCATACGCGCTTTATATGGCTCCATTTTTGGGTACAGTGTTGAGCCGATATTGAGCTTGGGGGATATATGAAAGATGAGACGATGGGCCAAGAGGATGCGGCCCAAGATGCAGAAGCGTGTGCCGAGGCCCTGGAGAGCCTAGACCAGATCACACTGGCCGAGATTGCGTTTGACGATTCGAGCGTTGATGTGCAGGATGAGGCACACGAAGGCACCGAGGACGAAGATAGCGATGCCAAAGACGCTCCTGACGAGGCCGAAGCCGAAGAGGACGAAAGCGAGGCCGACGACCAGCCCGAATCCGACACGAGCGAGGAAACCATCTTGCTCGACAGCTTGCCGGCCGAAGATTCGCTGACCCGCGAGCTTCCCGGCCTGGGCTCCGCGCCTGCCGTGGACGAGACCATCGCCATGGGCGATATTCCCCTACCGTCCGTTCCTTCGGCACGCGAAGCCGAGGTTCGTCATCGTAAGATGCCGCCCAAGCGCCGCAACCTGATGGTTGCCGGCGTTGTGGCCGTCGCGCTCGTCGCCGGCGGCGCAGGCTATGCTGCCTGGAACGGATATCAGCAAGAGCAGGCTGCCGCTGTCGCCGCCAGTGCACACACGATGATGTCGGTGCAGATTGGCGTGCATGCCGCAGGGCTCGACTGCTCAACTGGTTCCAAGATTCCCGTGCAGGTGAGCGGCCAGGATTCCGACGGTTCTTCCGTGAGCGAAACGCTCTACGTTGACGAACACGGTCGCGGCATTAAGCTGCTGCCCGGCGACTATACGCTCTCCATCGCTGGGTCCCCCATCGCAGCCGACGGTACCATTTACACCGTGCCGACCACCAAGGCGCAGGTCACCATTAAGAGCGATGGGCAGGATTTGAGTGCCCAGGCCACCTTTAAGCTCAAGGTGCCTTCGGCCGACACGGTGACTGACGACCAGATCGATGCCGCCGCCAAGTATGCCGAGGAAGGCGGGGTGAACTCCGCCGCGGTCGCAAAGGTGCTCCAGCAGGCGGCAACCGCGCGCCGTGACGCCGCCGTCAACGCCGTGAGCTCCCGCGAGGCACAGGCGGCCCGCGACGCCGATGCTCGACATAAGGCAACGGACCTGTATCAGCTCGATATTCCCGTTGAGTGGTACGGCAAAGTCGCGACTTGGCAAAACGGCAGCACGCTGTGCATTTATCTGGACGGCGACACCAACACACCGCTCGTGACGCTCGTCGCGGTGCGCGAGGGCGAGAGCTTTACGCCCGATGAGGGCGACGCGGTTTTGGGTGCCGCAAACCTCGGCAACGGCTACACCGTCTACGCCAGCGGCCCCGTCTATCCGTACGTAGTGCCCCAGACCATCAACGGGCGGACGCAGAATCCCGTGTCAACCTACCCCATGGACACGGCCATTGAGCTTGTCGAGCTTACGACCGGCAACCGCTACACCTATAGCCAGATCAAGAACGTACTGGTCGGCAAAGACGGCAAAGCCGACGCTGCGACCAAACTCGAGACCGACTACCTCGCCCAGATTCTGATGCCGAGCATCAAGGCCCAGGACTAGCCTGGCACAGCAAGGTGCTCCCCAACCGTGATGAAGGAGCCAGGAGGTCCTGACCCCACAGGCCCATAGATGATTAGGCAAGGAGCCACTTCCATGCGGGCATAACGTGTACCACACCGTGCTCGCATGGAATATCGGTCTGTTCATCCATGGTAACGATTGCCGACTCGCCAAGATCAAACTGGGCCATCGAGGCATCAAGCGCGGCAATTTCGCGCTCGCGCGTTTTCTCACTTGCCATATCCGCACTCACCTGAATCAGGCTATAAGCCCGCATGAGAAGCGCGTCCCCAGCCACAAAGTCCACCTCATGGCTTTTGCTCTTCTCTTTGATTAGCAGGCGGCAGACCGAGCCGGTCCTCACCGCGGGAGTCCTTCTTCTTAGCGCATTGAACACTGCGGTCTCGAGCCTCTGGCCCTGGTCCAATGCCGATGCGGGAGAGAATGCTCCAAACATCGCAGGGTCGACAGCGTAGACCTTAGACGCAGACCGCATGTTATTTGCCAGTGAACGCGTGAACTCCGGCACAGAAAATAACAGGTAGGCGTCCTCATAATACTCAAGCAAATCGCTGAGCGAATTACGGCTGACGGGTATCTGTCTGCTCTTGAACTCGTTGTACACTTTGTTCACTGACAGCTCTCGTCCCGAAGATGCCATACACCGCGTCAAGAACAGCGATGCCAGGCGAGGGTTCTTGACGTCGTACCGTTCAACGACGTCCATGGCGACCGTTCGCGAAGCATATTCCTGTAGCAGCTGAATCGCGTCTGCAGGCGTCTGCTCAAGTGTCGCGATGAATCCCCCTCGTTCAAGATACCCGATCAGATGATGTCGAAGCAGCGCTGCATCGCTCGGGGAAAAGGTCGCATCTGGCTCGGGAACACTCCCCGTCTTATATCGAACGTATTCCGAAAAACTCAACGGAAAAAGCTCTCGCACAAGAGAACGACCCCTGAACTCGCTCTTAAGTTCTGAGGACAGCATCTTAGAAGAAGATCCCGTCACATAGACGGTCGCTTTCTCCGTATCGACTACACGCCGCAGAAACGCGCCCCATTCGGGAATTTCTTGGATCTCGTCAAAGAAAATGTAAGCGCCCTCGGTTCGAGCAGCAGGATACAGCGCATAGAACGTGTCGAGCACGTCCGCCAGCAGCGATGGCTCATACGGGCGCAAGCGCTCATCCTCAAAATTGAAGTAAAGCATCCGGTCAAGCTCGACGCCCCGGCTCTGAAGCCGCCGCATCTCCTGATACAAGCGATACGTCTTTCCACAACGGCGGGCCCCCACAATCACATTTACGATGTTGTCGCGCTTTGGCTCCTGTGGGTTTCCTAGATCAAGGTCTCGCTCAAAGACCTGCGGAACCCCCTGCTGTTCAAAGTCCTTTATTTTCTGGGCGATCAAGTCGTTGAATGCCATGATTCTCCAATCTTGCTCTCTAGCTAATCAAAATTATAGAGGTTCTTGATTAATTAGAGAGCAAGATTATGTCTGACTTGATTAACACTTAAGCAAGTTTTTCACTATTTCTGCTCGAAGGATGCCGAGTGGCTGAGAGGACAACCAAGCTCGAATGCGACTCCCTGGGCAGTCGATTTGGGACGGGACTTTTTTGACTACCCCGTCCCAGAAAATCATCGCCAAATTAGCTACTTGATGCAATTAGCGCCACGGGTCAGCTTCGAACATCGGCTCGCGCTCGGGGCGTCGGTCGCTGTAGGGGTCGTAACCGTCATCGTCCTCGTTCTCGGCACGGATGTAGGGGTCGCGCGGCTTGGGCGCGGGTTTGGACGTGGGCCTGGGCGCCGGCGCGCTTGTCTTGATCTCGTCTTTCATCTGCATAGCTCCTTACATCGCATCCGTTCGGCATCATCGATTGTCGCACGAAAAAGGGCGGCGAACCCAATTGGATCCGCCGCCCTTGGCGTTTTGCGATGAGGGGCGGTTTTAAAGCCGGCCCAAAATCTACTCGGCGTCGGGGACTTCGTAGGTGGCCGCCGGCGTGTTGTCGCATACGACGGTAAAGCCGCCGTCCTTGTCGACATCGACCGTCACCTGATCGCCCTCACGCACCGTGCCGTCGATGATAGCGGCGGCGATGGCATCCACGACCTCGCGCTGAACCAGACGCTTGAGCGGACGGGCACCAAAGACCGGGTCCAGGCCGCCCACGGCGAGCATCTGCTTGGCCGCCGGGGTGATGGCAAGCGTCATACGTTCCTTGGCCAAACGTGCGCGGACGTCGGCGAGCTGGATATCGACGATCTTCTCAATCTGCGCCATGCCGAGCGGATGGAACACCACGATATCGTCGATACGGTTGAGGAACTCGGGGCGGAAGGTCTGAGCCATGGCCACGTCAACCTGATGGCGCATCTCCTCCTCGTCCTTACCGGAAAGCTCGGCGATAGCCTTGGAGCCCACGTTAGATGTCATGATGATGATCGTGTTCTTGAAGGACACCTGACGACCCTGGCCGTCGGTCAGACGACCGTCGTCGAGCACCTGCAGCAGCACGTTGAAGACATCCGGATGAGCCTTCTCCATCTCGTCGAGCAAGATCACGGAGTACGGACGACGGCGCACAGCCTCGGTGAGCTGACCACCCTCGTCGTAACCCACGTATCCCGGGGGCGCACCGATCAGACGCTGGACGCTGAACTTCTCCATGTACTCGGACATGTCGATACGCACAAGTGCGCGCTCGTCGTCGAACAGGCACTCGGCCAGCGCCTTGGCGAGCTCGGTCTTGCCCACGCCGGTGGGGCCCAGGAAGAAGAAGCTGCCGATGGGCTTGTCCGGATCGGAGAGACCCGCACGGCTGCGGCGCACGGCCGCGGCAACGGCGGAGACGGCCTCATCCTGACCGATGACGCGCTTATGCAGCTCG
>CABUHP010000022.1 GCA_902491415.1 uncultured Collinsella sp. | reverse complement strand
GCCTGCCTGGATGTGGTTGACCATGAGTAACGCCGACGAGAGCAGCACCGAGGCGGCGAGCGAGAACAAGCCGCTCGGTGCCCCGCGCGGCAGGCGCCCACGTATTCGCATTAGCTGCGTGGACCAGCTGGGCACATGCCGCTGCCATCACGGGCACAAGCCGGGTGACGTCTTCGACTTCGATCGCGACCGCGGCAAGATGTGCGCCATGGCCTGCCATGTGGGCTTTCCCTATATCGATATCCTGTGCTATGGCGGAACCGTGCCCGGCAACGAGCCTGGTACGGCAAAGTTCTGCTGCCCCGAGGTCGATACGTTGAACGTCTGGCTCGCCGAGATCGTCGACGAGTAACCGAGCGCAATGTGACAAAGGGACAGCCCCTTTGTCACATTCGCCGGTGGTGCCCCTTCTTTTTTGCTTATAATCTCAAATCTCTGCGTTTCATCCGATTTTAGGTTCTAAAAATTCTGCATTTCATCGATAATCAAGCGTATAAAACTTTGCATTTCATTCGATGACGCTGAGGGGAGAGCCTATGCTGCGCAGGAAAATAGCGGCAGAGCTGGAGCGTTGGCTGAAGTCTGCCGAGCAAAAGGCCTTATTCATTACGGGTTCTCGCCAGATCGGCAAAAGCCATTCGATTCGCGCATTTGGCAAAGCCAACCATGCAACCTACATCGAGCTTAACCTCATGGAAAATCGCCAGGCAAAAGATGCTCTTCTCGAGGCGCGGGATGCCGATGATTTCATCAGCAGGGTGACGCTTCTTTCGGGAAAGTCGATTGCACCAGGCAAAACGCTCGTGTTTATCGATGAGGTCCAAGAGGCCCCCGACATCATGACGATGGCAAAGTTCCTTGTTGAGGACGGGAGGTGCCACTGGGCGTTTTCGGGGTCAATGCTCGGGACCCAGTTCAAGGGCGTTAGGTCCTATCCCGTGGGATATGTTCACGAGCTTAGGATGTTCCCGCTCGATTTTGAGGAGTTTTGCTGGGCGATCGGGGTGAGCGAGGGAGCTCGCCAAACGATACACGACGCGTGTATCAGCGAGAGGCCCATTCCTGATTACATTCATGACGCGATGATGGCAAACTTCAGGACCTATACCGTTGTCGGCGGAATGCCAGAGGTCGTGCAGCGTTTCCTTGACACGCGGGGCGACCTTGCCTCTGTTCGTCAGCTACAGTCAGAGCTCAACGAACAGTACCGGCGGGATATCTCCAAGTATGCAAGCGGGCGAGCCCTTCAGGTGCAGAGCATCTACGATCAGCTCCCTATTATGCTCGAGGGCGAAAACAAGCGCTTCGTGCTCAATTCCATTGACCCTAAGGCGCACTACGAGAAGTATCAGCGAGATTTTGTATGGCTTGTCGATGCCGGCGTTGCTCTCAAAGCCGATATCGTAACCGAGCCAAAATCGCCCCTGCTCAAGACGGCACGGCCATCGCAGTTCAAGCTATATCAATCGGATACGGGCATGTTGATGGCGCGCTACCCCGTTGGAGTCGCCCAAGCGGCGTATCTTGATAGCAAGGAGCCCAATCTGGGCGGCATTTACGAAAACGTGGTGGCCCAACAGCTGGCTGCCCAAAATCGCCAGCTTTACTACTATCAGACAAAAAAGCGCGGTGAAGTGGACTTTGTGGTCGATGGACCGGATGGGACGGCTGTTCCGATCGAGGTTAAATCGGGCTCCTATTACCACGCGCACGCCGCGCTCGGTCATGTGCTTGATACGGCTGAATATGGCGTAAGGCTTGGGATTGTTTTCTCGAGAGGCAACGTTGAGCGCAACGGAGCGGTTCTCTATTTGCCGCTATATGCGACCTGGGCCCTTTCGGATGTTTTGGGCGACTCCTGTGCCAAGGGGATAAAGCTGGAGGTCAAGCCGGTCTAGGGCCGGTCCCGGATGTGGCAAAGGGGCAGTCCCTTTGCCACATTCATGAGCGTGGATTTTCTCCCTCAAAGATAACGCGCGAGGATTTTCTCCCGTTTAGAGCGCGCTTGAACGCTCAAAGTGGGAGAAAATCCACGCTCGATGTATGCCGATGGCGCGGTTCGTACGCCCGCGAACCTACAGTTGCTCGAGCATCGCCGCGCAGCCGTCGAGCACGTCGCGGTACGTGGCATCGAAATTGCCGGTGTACCAGGGATCGGCCACGTCGCCGGGGCGATCGGTCCAATCGAGCAGGCGCGAGATCTTGCCATCGGGGTCCTTCCCAAAAATTCGGTACAGGCCGCGGGCGTTCTCGTCGTCCATATAGACAATGTGGTCCCAGTCGCCATACTCCGCGCGACGCACCTGACGTGCACGATGTGCGACGACGGGAATCCCGACCTCGCGTAGCTTGGCAACGGTACCGTGATGTGGCGGGTTGCCGATCTCCTCGGTCGAGGTCGCGGCGGAATCAATGACAAACTCCGCCTCGCGCCCAGCGCGGCGCACGAGCTCGGTAAACACCGACTCAGCCATCGTCGAGCGACAGATATTTCCATAGCAGATAAAAAGAATGCGTTGCATGAGCGGCTTCCTTTCTAGGCGGTCGCGCAGGGCTTACAGACTGCTCTTGAGGCAGTTTGCTCCAATAAAGCCCGCTGCGTACAAGGGGAGGTGGCGCAGCTCGCGCCCGTCATCGGTTTCGCTGCGGGAAAAATTGTTCTCGGACAAAATGTAGGCATATGGCGATCGGGCTTTGTCCATAAACGACCCGAGGGTTCTCGCGCGCACGTTACGTGCGGACTTTACTTCGACGGGCACAATTTCCATACGGTCGGTCTGAAGTAAAAAATCGAGCTCGCCGGTCGTCTTCCAAGACGACGGCGGCACCCAGTAATACGTCTGCAAGCTATTGCCCGAAAATGCTTGCATGACCGAGTTTTCCGCCAGGGCGCCTCGGAAGTCGGAAGATAGCGCTATGGCGGAATCCTCTTTGAGGTCGAGCCAGAGCCGCGGGTTGATGCCGAGTTTGTAGAACATGAGGCCGGTATCGAGAAGATAGACCTTAAAGAAACTTCCATCTTCGTCGTCGAAGGGAACGAGGGGAGGCTCGATGCCTTCGGTCAGGTTGTTGACCGATATGATGCCGGCGCCTTCGAGCCAGTCGAGCGGCTCGATAAGCTTGGCGCGACGGCCTCCGCGTTCGACCTCGGAGTACTTGAATTTTTTTGTGGACGATCTCAGCAGCTGGGACGGAATGGAGCGCCAGACCTTGCGCGCCGCCACGCCGCTGATCCCGTTTTCGGGGTCGGTCATATCGGCGGTATAGGTCTCGTCGATTTCGCGCTGCTCGACGCGCGCATCCTCGATGGATAACGTCTTGCGATATGCGTTGACGGCGGCGGGCATGCCGCCCACGATCTGGTATCGATGAAACAGGCTGAGCGCGGCTTGGTGCGCGGCGTAGGTCTCGAGCGTGCCGGCGTGGGTACGAATGGCATTGGCCATCTGCTCCTCGTCGAGCGCCCAGAGAAACTCCTCGAACGACATAGGATGCATGGTCTCTTGACGAACGCCGCTGGGAAAAGGCAACTTGCGCTTGCGCGTGGCGACGCCGAGCTGACTGCCGGTCGCGCATATGCGCCAGCCCGAACCCGAAAAAAAGCGAAGCGAGTTGAGCGCCCGTTCGCAGAGCTGCACCTCGTCAAACAGGATGAAGGCGGTTTCTTTGCGAATGGGGGTGCGTTTATAGTCTGAGATTCGCGCCACGATGGCGTCAACGTCGTCGGTGGGACAGTCGAACAGCGGAGCGATCAGCTCAAGATCGGTCTGAAAGTCGAGTTTGACAAACGCATCGCCGGCGATTCGTCTGCCGATTTCCTCGGCAACGTACGTTTTGCCTACGCGTCGCGCACCACGGATGAGGATGGGGCGCGACGCGTCCTTTGTCGCCCATGATTCGATAACGGATTCGATTGATCTGCGCATGGGGCCGCCTTTCCAATTTCGTGTACTTCAGATACATAGTTTAGTACGATTTCATGTACTTGGAATACACGAAATAGTGGAAAAGTGTGTATCTGAAGTACACGAAATTGCACTGCTGGAGCTTGCAGGCGGATAAACACTACTCGTATGGGACGGTTTTCACCGGTTGCTCGCCACCTTGGGCTATGTTCGCCCCTATGCCTGCATCCGGGGCTGTGCTGATTGACGACGGCGCTCCCAGCGAGCCAACTTAATCGTCACCAGCGTGAGCGCCCAGGCCACAAGCGAGAACACGGCACCGACCGCGCCTACATATGCAATGCCAACTCCGCTTACCACGGCGCCGCCCACTGCGGTGCCAAACGAGATGCCGACGTTAAACGCCATGGGCTCAACCGAACTTGCGAGTACCATCGACTTGGGATGGCGGCTGCGTGCCACGTCCATAAAGTGCGTGATGCACGACACCGAGAACAGGTACATGAGCATCGCCAGGCTAAAGACAAAGACCAGCGCGAGCGGCATGGCGGCGCCCACGGCAAACAGCCCGAGCAGTGCCGCCGCCTGCAGCACAAACGTAACCAGCAGCGCCTTCATGCCAAAACGCGCATCGATCCATCCGCCCAGGATGTTCGAGATCAGGCAGAACACGCCATAGGCCATAAGTGTGGTGCTCGCCTGAACGGTATCCATGCCCAGCACCTGCTCCAGATAAGGCGTCACGTAGCCGTAGAATACGTAGACCGAGCCCACGCCAAACAAGAAGATGAGCATGCCGGTGATGATACTCGGCTCGCGTAGTAGCCCCGCCTGCTCGCGGAAGGTGGCGGGCTCATCGGTCTGCCCGGCGCGAGGCATAAACGCCACGAGCGCGCTACAGATCAAAACGGCAAAGGTCAGCGTGCCGTACATGGCCACGTGCCAATCGAGTGTGTCGGCCACAAACTTGCCAATCGAGGTCACAAAGACCATCGCCACGGAAAACGCGCCGTACACGACCGAGATGGCAAGTGAGGTTTGCTGCGGGGATAGCAGCTCAGGGATGTACGTCACGCCCACGGCGAGCAGCGCACCCGAGACAGAGCCCAGGACAATGCGTGAGATAAACAGCACCTGGAAGTTGGGAGCCAACGCCATGACCAGGTTGCCGAGCACAAAGACGACGCTATAGCACACGAGCAGCTGGTAGCGGCGGAATCGCCCCGTGCTGAGCGCGAGCACCGGCGTCGCGATAGCGTAGACGAGCGCAAACACGCTGATGAGCTGGCCCGCAGTGGCAAGTGATATGCCGAGTTCCGTTGCCAAGTCGCTTTCGATGCCGATGACCACGAACTCGGAGCAGCCGAGCGAGAATCCCAACAGCACGAGCAGCGCCAGGCAGAGCTTGGTGCGCGCGGGGGAGAGCGCGGCGGCGGTTGGCTTACTTTTAGGCGTGGTTGCGGCGGTCAAGGTTGTCACTCCAATGTCGCATGAATAAGCGGGATTCACTTCCTGCAACTCTAACAGAATGTGACAAAGGGGCAGTCCCTTTGTCACATGGAGGGCTTGCCTGTATAGTCGCAATACAGGCGAAGATGGTCTCAGGTACATCGCGGGCGGCAGGAGATCCCATGGGTATGCACACGACAAAGGTTGCAGTGGGCGAGGGCAAGTTTGCGCTCGAGGCCCAGCTGACGGTGACGCCGCGAGGCATGGCGGTGTACGCCTGCTCGCCGGAGTTTGCGCACCTGGGCGCCACGGCGCAGGCCATTCCGCGCCCCGAGCCCGGCCGTACGGCAACGGTGAGCATCCTGGCCGTTCCGTGCCATCGAGACGAGATCCCGGCGCACGATATCGCGGCGGCGCTGGCCACGCGCTTTGGCGTGCCGGTAGTTGCAAGCACGGGTTTTCATGTTGAACAAGCGAGCGGTGACGACCTGCAGCGCGTGCTCGACACCACCAAGGAGCTCATCGCCGCGCTCGAGGAAGCCGCAGCCCGCATTCTGCGCGCCGGCTGGGATGAGGGCGGTGCGGGCGCCGAGGTCGTGGCGGTCGATGCTGCGACCGGCGAGGCGCTTGGCCCCGTCGACCGCATCGAGGCCCATGCTGGTGAGGGCATCCTGCATCAGGCATTTCTGACGCTTTTGGTCGAGGGCCGGGGCGAAGACGCGCGCCTGCTGCTCTGTCGCCGCAGTCCGCTCAAGCGCCTGTGGGGCGGGGTGCTGGCCGATAGCTGCGCCGGCCATCCGCTCCCCGGGGAAGACGTCGCGGCCGCCACGGCGCGCCGCATCAACGAAGAGCTCGGCATTACGCGCGAGCCCGATCAGCTCAAGCACCTCGGACACGTGGTGTACCGCGAGGACCACGGCGACGGTCGCTGCGAGTGCGAATGGTGCGAGGTCTACCTTGCCCATGTTGAGCCGGGCGAGCTGCATATCAACCAAGAGGAGATCTCGGAAGTGCGTCGCGTGGCTCCGTCCGAGCTCGACGGCTACCTGCAGGGTCACCCCGAGCAGCTGGCCCCCTGGCTCCGCGAGGCTCTCAGCGACCCATCCATCCGTACGGCCCTCGCTATGTGACAAAGGGACAGTCCCTTTGTCACATCCAAACCGTCACAACATTCGGCGAAAATCTCGAAAACGAGGAAAAGCGTCGAATGTTGTGACGGTTTTTGTCTAGGGAATCGCTTCTCATCCAAAAAAATCCGCTTGACTGTATTGCCGCAACACAGCGCAACGTAAGGGGTGTCCGATAACGGGCGCCCCATTTTAAGCGGCAACGTGGCTGCGAATCCGGAGCGCCCCCAACAAGAAAGGTGGGGAGATGGAAGCGGAAAAGAAGGCGTTTAAGATCACCAAGCGCGAAATTGGCTTTGTGCTGGGTATCGTTGTCTTTTTGCTGGTGAAGTTTCTTCCTTTGGCGGAGCTGAGCTCGACGGTCGAGCTCACGGTCGGCGGTCAGACCTGTCTGGCACTGACGCTCGCCACGGTGGTGTTCTGGGCATGTGGCGTGGCACAGCCGGGCTTTGTGGGCCTGCTCTACTGCGCGCTGCTCGTCCTGTTCAAGGTGTGCGTGGACGACACGGGCGCCGCGAGCATTTCGGCGACGGTCGCCTCTACGTTTAGCTCGTGGACCAAGGCCACCATGTGGCTCGTCATCGGCGCCTACCTCATCGCCAGCGCGGTCAAGGAGTCGGGCCTGGGCGAGCGTATCGCCTACGCGTTCATGCTCAAGTTCGTGCGCGACGCCAAGTCGCTCATCATCTCGATTTTCGCGCTCACCTTTGTGCTGTCGCTGCTGATCCCGCATCCGTTCCCCCGCGCCTTCCTCATCCTCGCCGTCGTCTCGGTCATCGCCGAGTCCGCCGGCTACGGTGACGACGACAAGGGCAAGCTCGGCTTCCTCGTGTTTGCCGCTGCCGCCCCGGGCTCCATGTTCTTCCTGACGGGCGACTCCACGCTCAACCCCCTCGTTGCACAGTACAGTGCCGAGGCCGGCGGCATGAGCCCGTCCTTCGTCGACTGGTTCCTGTACATGAGCGTGCCTATGCTGGTCGCGCTGCTGTGCACCCTGTTCTTGGGCCTCTTCCTCTTTAAGCCCAGCAAGGAGCTCGTCTACGATCGCGAGCAGATCGTGGCCAAGCAGGCCGCGCTCGGCAAGCTCTCCGTCAAAGAGATCCGCACCATCGTGTGGCTTGTCATCGCCATCGCGCTGTGGCTCACCGTTTCGGGCGATTACATCGGCTGGGTCACCCTGGCCATTGGTGTCGCTCTCGCCATGCCCATCATTGGCGAAGTCCTCACCCCCGCCAGCTGGAACGCTGTCGATATCAAGTCCCTCATGTTCCTGACGGCCGCCATGGCCGTGGGCTCCGTGGGCGGTGCCACCGGCATGAACGCCTGGATCGCCGACGTCGTGCTCCCCAGCTCCGTGCCCGAGAACATCTTCCTGTTCGCCCTGCTCGTCGCCGCGCTTTCCATGATCATCCACATGTTCATGGGCTCGGTCATGGCCGTGCTCGGCGTGTGCGTGCCGGCGTTCATCAGCTTTGCCGCCGGCTCCAGCGTGAGCCCGCTCGCCGTGGCGCTCATCGTCTTCACGTCCATCAACATCCACTACATCCTGCCGTTCCATAACCTGCAGATCCTTATCGGCGAAGGCAAGGACGCCGGCGGCTACACCTCCAAAGAGGCCATGCGCATGGGCATCCCCCTCACCGCGGTCGTCTTTGTCGTCGTGCTGGTCGAGGCCGCCTGGTTCCACCTCTTTGGCCTGATGTAAGCGGTCGGGCGTTCCGGCTGTAAGCAGCCAAGCACTTGAACTTCGAGCGGTCGAGCGCTCCATTTGTGAGCGCCGTGGCCCCATTACGTTACCCCGCCCGGCGGCACACCGCCGTCGGGCACTCTCCCGAAAGGAGCATGCCATGTCCACTACCGATGCTTCCCAGATCCACGACCTGCGTTCTGCACTCGACTTTTTGCGCGAGATGCCGGGCCAGCTGCTCGAGACCGACACCCAGGTCGATCCCGATGCCGAGGTCTCGGGCGTCTACCGTCACGTCGGTGCCGGCGGCACCGTCATGCGTCCGACCAAAGAGGGCCCGGCGATGGTCTTCAACAACGTTAAGGGCTTTGACGACGCCAAGGTCTGCATCGGCATGCTTGCCAGCCGCAAGCGCGTTGCCGCCCTGCTCGATCTGGACGAGGAGCATCTGGGCCTCGAGATCGGCAAGCGCTTCGAGAACCTGATCGCCCCTGAGCAGATCGCCGAGGGCAAGCACGTCGACTGCCAGGAGGTCGTGTACAAGGCGACCGACGAGGGCTTCGACCTGCGCAAGATCGTTCCCGCTCCCACCAACACGCCCGTCGACGGTGGCCCCTACATCACCATGGGCCTCGCCTACGGCACGAGCCCCGATGGCACCCAGTCCGACGTGACCATCCACCGCTTCTCCTGCGTCGACAAGGACAAGCTCGCCATGTGGATCACCCCGGGCAGCCGTCACCTGGGCGCGTTCTTTGACGAGTACTGCCAGCGCGGCGAGGACATGCCCATCTCCATCTCCATCGGTCTGGACCCCGCCGTGTACATGTGCTGCGGCTTCGAGGCTCCCACCACGCCGCTCGGCTTCAACGAGCTGCAGATCGCCGGTGCCCTGCGCGGCCACGCCGTCGAGCTTGCCGACTGCGTCACCGTTCCGCAGAAGTGCATTGCCAATGCCGAGTACGTGCTCGAGGGCTACCTCATGCACGACGAGACTATCAATGAGGACGTCAACGGCCACGGCTACGCCATGCCCGAGTTCCCCGGTTACACCGGCGGCGCCAAGGTCTGCCCGGTGATCAAGATCACCGCCGTCACCACGCGTGTCAACCCCATCATGGAGAGCTGCATCGGCCCTTCGCACGAGCACGTGTCCATGGCCGGCATCCCCACCGAGGCTTCCATCTACAAGATGGTCGAGACCGCCATCCCGGGCCGCCTGCTCAACGTCCACGCCGCTCCCTGCGGCGGCGGCAAGTTCGTTGCCATCATGCAGTTCAAGAAGTCGAGCAAAAATGACGAGGGCCGTCAGCGCAACGCCGCCATGCTTGCCTTCTCGGCGTTCTCCGAGCTCAAGCACGTCATCCTTGTTGACGAGGATGTCGATATCTTCGATATGAGCGACGTGATGTGGGCCATGACCACGCGCTTCCAGGCCGACGTGGACCTCATCACCATCCCCGGTTGCCACTGCCACGTGCTCGATCCGTCCAACGACCCCGCGTTCGATCCTTCGATTCGCGAGCACGGCATCGCCTGCAAGGCCATCTTCGACTGCACGGTTCCGTTCAACCTCAAGAAGAACTTCATCCGCTCGCAGTTCATGGAGATCGATGAAGAGAAGTGGGCCGCCGAGCTCGCCTTCTAGTAAGTAGCCCTATCAAATAGCTAAGGAGTTGTCATGCCTGAGTCTTCTGTCCGTTCCCGTCGCATTGTCGTTGGCGTTTCTGGTGCCAGCGGCGCTGCGCTGGGCCTCGAGTGTCTCAAGTGCCTGCGCCAGGCCGGTGCCGAGTCGGCGCTTGTCGTCACGCGCGGGGGAGAGATCACCATCGAGCAGGAGCTCGGCATGACGCTCGACGAGTTTGCCGCGCATGCCGATGTGGTCTACGACAACAAGAACATCGGCGCTGCCATCGCAAGTGGCACCTATCCGGTCGCCGGCATGATTGTGGCGCCCTGCTCCATGAAGACGCTCGCCGGCATTGCGAGCGGCTACAGCGAAAACCTGTTGCTGCGTGCGGCCGACGTGCAGATGAAAGAGCAGCGCCGCCTGGTGCTCATGGTGCGCGAGACGCCCTTCAGTGCGATCCATGTCGACAACATGGCGCGCCTGGCGCGCGTGCCGGGCGTCATGCTCATGCCGCCCATGCTCACGTTTTACAACGGCCCCGCCACGCTCGACGATGCAGTGCATCACATCGCCGCCAAGGCGCTCGAAGCTGTTGGCGTGTCGTGCGAAAACTATAAGCGCTGGTCATAGGCATCTTTAGGGTAGGATACGAGTAGTGTTTGAGCCCGCTGCCCCTGTGGGCGGCGGGCTTTGTGCGCAAAAAGGATGTGTCGGGAGGACCTATGCAGACGGGCATGTATGCGATTAGCGAGATGGCGAGTTTGTTTAACGTTTCGCGCCAAACGCTCATCTACTACGACAAGATCGGCCTGTTTAAGCCCGCCGTGGTTAACGAAAAAGGCTACCGTTTCTATTCGCCCACGCAGATCCCGCTCATGCGTCTGATCTGCATGCTGCGCGACCTAGGGCTCGAACTCGATGAGATCGACCGCCTAGCCTCGACGTTCGACATTAGCGAGATGACCGACCACCTGCGCTCGCGGGTGCAGGCGCTCGACGAGCAGATTGCCGGGCTCAAAGCCGAGCGTGCGAGCGTGCAGGAGCGTCTGAGCTTTTACGACGAGGCAGTTTACTGGCGCGAGCGCGAGGGCAAGCCGGAGCTCAAGCAGTTCGAGCGCCGCTTCGTGGTCTTTGAGGAGTTTCCAGGCGATATCGAGCGCGGCCGCTCGATGCTTCACCCCACGCTCATGCGGGCCATCCTGCGCATGCGTGCGTTGACGGGCACGCGCCCTATGCGCGGCTGGGGTGCCATGCTGCGTCGTGAGGCGCTGCATTCCGACGACCCCATCGCCGGTGCCGGTTCCTTTGCCGTGCTGCCGCGCGGTGTCGAGGAACTGCTGCCGAGCGATCCCGCCGAGCTGGCAGAGATCGGCATCGAAGTGCTGCCCGAGGGCGCATACCTGTGCATGAGCCGCTGGGGTATGCCGTACGAGCCCGAGGGCATCCGCGCCATCGTTGCCTGCATGGACGAGCACGCGCTCCAGCCCGTTGGCAACGCTTTCGACTTTTGCTACCTCGATACCACGAGCTACGACGAGTCCCACCAAGAGGACTTTTGCTGCATCCAAATCCCCGTTACCCTCCAGATGTGACAAAGGGACAGTCCCTTTGTCGCATCCAAACCATCACAACATTCGATGAAAATCTCGAAAACGAGGAAAAACGTCGAATGTTGTGACGGTTTTCGTGTCCGGCGCGGGTGAGCTTCGGTGCCGTCTGGGGGTATAAGACTAGCGAGTGTTTATTTGCGAGGCCTAAGGGGCGCCCCGTATGGATATCGATAACTTTGAATGGTGGTATAGCGAGGGCGAGGCTCCGGACGAGGGGTGGGACGAGCCCGCGTCGCGTGACGTGTCGAGCGATGAGGACGAGACCGGCAACGATGCCGCTGTCGAGCCTGATGCCGCCGAGCCCCTGACCTTTGAGCAGGCTTGGGCCCAAGCCGAGGCCGATGAGGCTAAGGCCGATGCCACGGCCACACTCGGCGAGCCGGCGGACATGTCCATCTCGCCGGCCAAGACCCCGCAGCCGCGCCATAACATCGACCCCGGCAGCACGGCATCCTTCAGCATACTCGACGTGCCCGCGCATGGTGCTCAGGCGCCTGCGCCCACGCATCGCCCCGACCTGGCTCGCGAGGAAGACGTGGGCCGCCGCTCTCCGCTCGGTCCCATCCTCATCGCCTTCATGGCCGGCGTCATCGCTTGCTCGGCGATCGGAAATGTCTGGAGCCATGTGGAGCAACAGCGCAAAGATGCCGCCAAGGTCGAGATGTCTGTCGAGCAATCGCTCAGCCGCACGCGCTCGGTGCATGTGTCGGTCGAGGTCAAGGACGGTGCGACATGGGACACCGCCCGCGGCGATAGTCAGATGCTCATCCACATCGTGGGCCGCACGCTCAGGGGGCAGGCGATTGACGAGTATCAATATGTCAACTCCGCTGGCGACGGCATCGAACTCAAGCCCGGCGACTACGAGCTCACGGTCGACGAGCCGCCCGTCGCCACCGATGGCACGCGCTTCCGCGCCTCAAAGCGCATGGTCCCCGTGAGCTTTAACTCACAGGCGCCCGATACGGTCGACAGCACACCGCAGGGCGGGTTCGACCTTTACGCAATCGCTCAATAACTGCGCCTGCCGCCTCTCCGTGCCGCCAAGAGTGGCACAATAGCCCTCAACACTGTTGTTTACTTTTGGAGGAAGTAGCATGTCCACCGTCACCACCATCAAGCGCGGCGGCCTCACCGCGGCCATCGATTCCATGGGAGCCCAGCTCACGAGCCTTGCCCTCAACGGCAACGAGTATCTGTGGCAGGGCGACCCGGCCTTTTGGGGCAAGCACGCGCCCATCCTGTTCCCCATCGTGGGCTCACTGCGCAACAACACGGCGACGTCTGCGGCCGGCACCTGCGAGATGCCGCGCCACGGCCTCGCGCGCATCGTCGATCACAAGCTGGTCGAGGTCTCCGAGGACGGCTCCTCGGTAACGTATGAGATCACCGATACGCCCGAGTCGCTCAAGGCTTTCCCCTACCACTTTAAGCTCAACATGACCTATGCCCTGACTGGTGACGCCACGCTTACCCAGACCTTTGCCGTCACCAACACCGGCGACGTGGACCTGCCGTTCTCGGTGGGCGGCCACCCCGCGTTTAACGTACCGGCTCCCGGTGCCGAGGACGAGGCATTCGAGGATTACGAACTGGCATTTACCGAGGCTTGGACCAACGAGGCCCCCATCATCACGCCCGATGGCCTCATGACGTTCGAGGGTGGCTACAAGGCGCCCGATAACTCTGACGTGCTGCCCATTACGCACCGTAGCTTCGATAACGATGCCATCATGTTCACCGATACCCCGGGCTCCACGCTCACGCTGCGCGGCCGCAAGTCGGGCCACGGCGTCAAGATCGACTTTGAGGGCTTTAAGTACATCGGCGTGTGGTCTGCCGCCAACGACGCCCCGTTTGTGGCGCTCGAGCCCTGGACCGGTCACACCACCATGGACACCGAGGACGACGTCTTTGAGCACAAGGTCAACACCATTACCTTGGCTCCCGGCGCTACCGATAAACGTAGCTTTAGCGTAACGCTGCTCTAGATGTGACAAAGGGACAGTCCCTTTGTCACATTCCCGTCCGCTAAGCCTCCCTGCCACATCCGGCAGGGAGGCTTTTTGGTAGGTAGTCATTGGGGACGTTCTTAAACGACTACTGTGTGTCTATTAATTTTTCGCGCACATGCCGCGCTGCTGGTTGCGGGCGTATATCCTGTCTTATTGTCAGTAACGCAAAATAGGGAAGGCACCAGATGCAACCTCGGCAACAGCGCGGCATGCAGACCCAGCCGGTATGCAGCCGTCGCATCTTTTTGGGTAGCGCTCTCGCTGCGAGCGCTTCCGTCGTCGCCGGCGCGCTCGCCGGCTGTCAGCGTCCGTCCACGCTCAAAGTGGTTCAGCCCACGACGGGCGGCGGTCGCGACGACCTGTCCGATTCCGTGATCGGCAAGGATAAGGTCCGCATCGGCATGGAGGCGGCCTACGCCCCGTACAACTGGCAGGTTTCCGAAGCCAGTGAATACACCATCCCCATCGACAACGTGCAGGGTGCCTATGCCGATGGCTACGACGTGCAGATCGCCAAGATTGTCTGCAAAGCCCTCGGTGGCGAGCCCGTTGCCGTCAAGCAGAGCTTC
>CABUHP010000021.1 GCA_902491415.1 uncultured Collinsella sp. | reverse complement strand
AGTTCCGCACGAACAGGAGGCCACTTAATGTGGCCTCCGTCGTGAGCAGGACTGTCTGAGCAGGAAAGTTCATATATGGCGGCAGGCGCCCGCCCCGCCCCCGAGGAGCATCTCTCAAGCAAAAACTGTCGTTCGGTAAAGTCCGAGGTCAGCGGCGTTTTATACCGAGAAATTCAAAAAAAGTTGAAAATTCATTACATATTTGCGTTGACTTTAGGTAACTAAAGTTTCATACTCCTTTTCAACCACTGGGGGATGTGAACACGCACGGATCGTTCACATCATGATTGAAGAGGATTTCTTAGACATGTTCACGCATCAGCTAAACATTATCAGCGTAGTAATTATCTGATGCGGGTTAGCACATACAGCTAGCCCGTACGATAACGGGCGGCTGATGAAGATGAGGGCCGTCGAGCGCAACCGACGGCCCTCATTTTTTATGTCTAGGAAGTTCTTTTTAGAGGAGGAAATGTAATGAACGGAGTTTTGCTCATGGTTGTGGCCGCGGCGGTGCTCGCCTGCGGCTATCTGGGCTACGGCCGCTGGTTGGCCAACAAGTGGGGCGTTGACAAAGAGGCCCTCACGCCGGCCAAGCGTATGAAGGACGGCAAGAGCTTCTCGCCCGTCTCCGCCTTCACCGCGTTCTCGCACCAGTTCAGCTCGATCTGCGGTGCTGGCCCTGTCACGGGTACGATCGTCGCCATGGCCTTTGGCTGGCTGCCTGTCGTGCTCTGGGTCCTCATCGGCGGCATCTTCTTTGGCGCCGTCCACGACTTTGGTGCCCTGTACGCTTCGATGAAGAACAACGGCAAGTCGCTCGCTCAGCTCATCGAGAAGTACATCGGCAAGACCGGCCGTCGCCTGTTCCTGCTGTTCTGCTGGCTGTTCTGCATCATCGTCATCGCCGCCTTCACCGACATGGTCTGCAAGACGTTCATGTTCACCCCGGCCGTTGACGCTTCTGGTGCTGCTACCGGTGCCATCGACTTCACCAAGTCCTATGCCGCCGGCTGCGCTGGTACCATCTCCATCCTGTTCACCTTCGTCGCTATCGCCTTTGGTTGGGCCCAGAAGAAGTTCAACCTCACCGGCGCTGCCGAGTTCGTCACCGGCGTTGTCCTCATGGTTCTCATGTTCGCCGTCGGTATGCAGTTCCCAGTCTACCTGGATAAGTTCCAGTGGTTCGCCGTCGTCATGGTCTACCTTGTCTTCGCTGGCGCTATGCCCATCCAGATGCTCAAGACCCCGCGTGACTACCTCACTTCCATCATGATGATCGTCATGATCGTCTGCGCTGTCCTCGGCATCGTCGTCCTGGGCGTCAACGGTCAGGCCACTATCACCGCTCCGGTCTTCACCGGCTTCTCCACTGCCTCCGGCATGATGTTCCCGGTCCTGTTCGTCTCCGTCGCTTGCGGTGCTCTCTCCGGTTTCCACAGCCTCGTTTCTTCCGGCACCTCTTCTAAGCAGGTCGAGAAGGAGCAGGACGCCGTCAAGGTCGGTTATGGTGCCATGATCGTCGAGTCCTTCGTCGGCATCCTTGCCATCATCGTCGCCGGCATCATGTTCTCCGACATGAACACCGCCGGTACCGGCGCCCTCAACGCCGGCGTCGCTTCCACCCCGTTCCAGATCTTCGCCGCTGGCATCTCCCGCGGTATGCAGGCCTTCGGTGTTGACGGCACGCTCGCTACCGTCTTCATGACCATGAACGTCTCCGCTCTGGCCCTGACCTCGCTCGACGCCGTCGCCCGCATCGCCCGCACCTCGTTCTCCGAGTTCTTTGCCCAGACCAACGACGCCCTGGCCATCGAGTCCAAGGCCGGCTACATGAAGGTCCTCGGCAACCCCTGGTTCGCCACGGTCGTCACCCTGCTTCCCGGTCTCGCCCTCGCTTTTGGTGGCTATGCCAACATCTGGCCGCTCTTTGGTGCTTCCAACCAGCTGCTCGGCGGCATGACCATGATCACCCTCGCCGTGTTCTGCAAGTGCACCGGCCGCAAGGGCTGGATGCTCTACGTGCCCGTCGTCTTCCTGCTCTGCTGCACCTTCACCTCGCTGGTCCAGAGCGCCATGGGCTGTATGGCCGCTGTCCAGGCTTACGGCTTCTTCGGCACCATCCCGGCTACCGCCACCACGGCCGCCGTCTCCGTCGCCGCCACCAAGGGCCTGCAGCTTGTCTTCGCCGTCCTGCTGATGGTCCTGGGCCTCATCGTCGCCGTCAACTGCCTCAAGGAGCTCTTCGGCAAGGAGGCCGGTTCCATGCCCGACGAGGAGCCCGAGTGGTCCGAGATGGGCAAGGCCGAGTACGGCCGCGCCGCTGCCGCTGAGGCTCCTGCCGACGCCGAGGCCGCCAAGGCTTAGTCGACCTGACGAGTTGAACGTCACATCTATATGACTCGGAAAGACCGGGTCCGCGACTTCGCGGGCTCGGTCCTTTTTTCATGCAAAAGCGGGTGACGCTCGAGTGTTCTCGCAGATGTTTTGCGTGGATAAGGGCGCGCGTTGTACCATATAGACGTATATGTGTACATATGAAAGGGGCCCCGTGGCCAAGACGGTATATTCCGATAACCAAAATAATGTCGATGCCCTGGCTGAGCGTCTGAGCAGCCAGACGTCGCTTTCTGCCGAGCGTGCCAAGCTGGTTGCCTACGACCTGCTCTGCCGCAAGGCGCTCAAGATTAAGTCGAGTGCGCTGGCGCAAATTTTTCGCTCCGTCGATAAGGAATGTGACACCAAGGCGATGCGCGATGAGCTTATCGCGGCAAATATTGTGACCAAGATCGAGGGTAGCGGCATTAACGGGCGCCCGGCGTTCTATACCATCAATGTCGAGATCCGCGATGCCCAGGAGCAGCCTGCCGAGTCCGTCGAGGATTTTGTCGTCGAGGATTCCGCTGACGTGCCTGCTGTGGAAGAAGTTGCCCCGCGTGAGCATGTCGATACCGATGAGTTGCTCGATGAGAACGTCGTGCGTGCTTTTACGGCCAAGGCGGGACGCGGCGGTTTTGGCGGGGGTGGCAAGCGCGATGCGCAGCGCCGCGCCCAGCAGGAGCGCTTCCGTCGCGCCGTTGCTCAAAAGGGTGAGACGGATGCTGAGTCCGTCGAGGAAAAGCCCGTCGGGATGCAGGAGCCGACTCGCACTCAAGAGCATACTGAGATCCAGGAGCCCAAGCGTCGCCGCGGTGCCCATTTTAAGGCCGAGCAGCGAGGTATTGCATGCGAGGTCCAGGATTCCGCCGAGGCTGCTGACGCGTCCGATGAACCGGCCAAGAAGGCTCCGGGTTCATGCCGTCCCGGACGTGGTTTTGCGGGGCGCGCGTATCCCGTAAGGCGTCAGGAGAAGAGCGAGCCGGCTTCGACCACTCAGGACGAGAAGGACAAGAAGGCCGTTGAGCCGGCGGCTCGCGAACAGAAGCCTGTTGAGCCGCAGCTTGAGGTTGATGCCGAGGCCAAGGGCCAGCAGCCTACTGATGAGCAGGCGGAGCAGGGCGCGTCGAGCAAGCCTCGCCGCCGTCGCCATCGTGGGGGCCGCAGTTCCCATGCCGAGACTGCAGCCGAGAAGACCACGCCGCAGGACGAGGATGCGAAGGTCGAGGTTTCTTCGGGGCAGCCTAAGCGCCAGCCAGCGAAGGAGAGTAAGTCCGATCGTCCGCAGAAGCAGGCGCCTATGCCGAAGCGCGAGCGCAATTCCCAAGGCGATTCTAAGCGCAAGTCTCAGAAGAAGCCGGAGTCTACCGCAGCAGATACCGCTGCCCAGCAGCCCAAGTCGGCAGTCCACGGCGAGGTCTCGGCGTTTGCCCTTGCCCGCGTTTTAGGCAGGCAGCTGCTCAAAGTTGTCCCTACGCCTACGGCGCTCTCTAAGATCAAGGAGCAGCAGACACAGATCGTAAAGGTCGAGGGCAAGGACGGCAAAAAGGCTCCGCAGCGCACTCAGCACAACGAGATGTCCAACCGCAAGATTGCCGAGGAAATCGCAATCATTCAGGCTTGGATCGAGCAGAACCGAGGTGCCGATACGCCGGTTGCCTCGCGCCGCCAGCGTGCCTACCAGATCTTTAACGACGAGAAGGCTTTTGACGGCAAGCACGGTGAGCGCCTGATCAGACGTATGACCGAAAAGGGCATTAGCATGCAGGCGATCAAGGTCGCCCCCAATCGCCCCGTGCACTTTACGGGCTTCTTTACGCTGGGTGCCGACAAGCCGTTCATTATGGTCGAGAACCTGGATACCTACGACGAGATCGTCAAGCTCCTGCGCGGACGCAAACATGCCAAGCTCTTTGGTACCAAGGTGGGCGGCGTGATTTTTGGCGGCGGCTGCAAGGCGAGCGTCTCGCACGCACTGGATGATTATCTGGCTGAGATTGGCTATCGCTTTAACTACGTCTACTACGTGGGCGATATCGATCGCGAGGGCGCGCGCATCGTCGAGCAGGCTCGCAATGCCAATGTGGTTGAGATTCGCCTGCATGCCGGCATGTACCGCGCCATGCTCGCCGAGCATAAGCGTCGCGTGAAGGCCGGCGGCGAGTGCGAGCCCGCGGCTGCCAACCAGGGCGTGCCGCAGAACCTGGCAGCGACGATCAAGGATCTGCCCATGGTTACGCGCGTGCAGTTCCGCAACGTGCTGCGTGAAGGCGGGCGCATTCCGCAGGAGATTCTGATGACCGCAGACTATCGGGATGGCGACTCGGGAAGCTTCGACCGCATGCTGAACAATTAGATTCCGCCGTTCTACCGAACGGCGGACTTCTTGACGCTGCGAGGGGCCCTGGCACGGCAATCTGACGTTCAACTTCGGCGGCGCGACCAGAAGGTCAGCGCCGCCTTGTTTCACGTCACCTTGCCATACCAGGGCCCCTCTCGCTGTCACGTCCAAAACATCGAGGTTAAGTGGCCTCCTGTTCGTGCGGAACTCGCGACAAACTTAATGCCCGGCCCGTCGGGGCCACACGCCATTTTGTAGATGACGGCTCGCTTTTCGGAACGGGGCTGATATTTTCTTGATGTAAGGCGCTCTTGGTCCTAATGGGCTTGGGGCGCCTTCGCGTTTCCTCAGCTCCGCACCCTTGCGGGTTCGAATCCCTCCGCTTGCCCACAAGAAAGCGCTCCAGGTTCATAAGGGCCCGGAGCGCTGTGTTCTTAAGGGCTGGGACGGAGGGATTCGAACCCCCAACAGCCGGCACCAAAAACCGGAGTTCTACCGTTGAACTACGTCCCAATGTGTGGTGTTGCCCAAAAGCAACTCGTTTAGTTTACCTAATCTGCGAGGGCATCGCAAACGCCATCGAGCAGGCGTACGGCGAGTGTCTGCGCGTCGCTGGCCGTGAAGGTGCCGTTGTAGCGCGTCATGCCCGTGAGCTCAATGCGAATGCGTGCCGGCTTCTGCTGTGCGGCGACATTGGCAGTGCGGATGCGCTGGGCCAGGTTGTGGCACTCGGCGAGGGCAATCGTGGCGCGCGGTGCGGCGTCGGCGGGCAGCTCGTCGCTTGCGATCTCGAGCACCAGGTCAACGTCGGTTGGGACCTCGGAGTCGCAGAGCATCATGCCGCTGTTGTCGGTCGTTGCCGTGGCGATATTCCACATGCGCGACGCAACGCTGCGTGCGATGGGGTCCTCGCCGATAACGGCAATCTGGAAACGCTCGAGCACGTTGGCGGCGCGAGCAAAACCGATGCGGGACTCGGCTTCGGTGACCGAGGGCTTGCCCTCCCACACATGGTGCAGGCGGTTGATGTAGGCGTAGGTGTCCTGGAAGGCCATGCCGTCGGCAAACAGGCCGACATTTTCCTGGAACTGCTGCAGGGCGGCCTCGGTATGCGGACCAAAGTAGCCGTCGTCTTCGCCACAGGCAAAGCCCAAAACGTTGAGAGCGCGCTGCAGGGCCTGCACATCGGCGCCATGGAAATTGGGCATGCGCAGATAGAGGGTGCGGTCGCCCAGCTTATACGAAGCGTCTACAAGGGCGCTCCAGCAGGGGATATCGACGGCATGACCGGCAGCAAGGCCGCTGTCGAGCCTGAAGGTGCTGACGGCCTGCTCAGTGGTGGCTCCAAAGTACTTGTCGGTGACTTCGGCGGCATCAATCGTGTAGCCGAGCTGCAGGAGACGAGACTGCACGTCCTCGACGGCTGCTCCTTGCATGCCCGTTGTAATAGGTTCCATGAACGAACCCCTTTCGGCGTACCATTCGTACTATTTGAGCGTCTGTCGGATAGACAACGCAAAGGGATGCATAAACATACACTCAACAGTGTAGCAAGTTGTGCCTAAATACGCTGCTGACAGGTTTTATAACCCCCGTTAGTTAAGGCGCTCCACAAAGAAATCTGCCATGGAGAGGAACAGCTCGCGTGCGTGCGGATCAAGCTCAACGTTCTCGATGGCCGCTTTGGCCTTAGCGGTCAGGTCGAGCGCGTAAGTGTGGGCGTAATCGATGGAGCCGGTCTCTTGGAAGATCTCCACGGCGCGTGCGAGCTGCGCGGGATCATCGGTGCCCGAGGAAAGAATCGCCTCGACCTCGTCGTGGTAGCGCTCATCAGAGAGGGCATGTACGGCGACAAGCGTGCGCTTGCCCTCGGTGATGTCGGTGCGGAAGTCCTTGTTGGCGGCTTCCTTAGTGCCGACAAGGTTGAGCAGGTCGTCCTGAATCTGAAAGGCAAGGCCCGTGTGCAGGCCAAAGGCGCGCAGCGCTTCGATTTGCTTATCGCTGCCGCCGCCGATAATGGCTCCGGCGGCAAGCGGCGTGGCTCCGCTGTAAAACGCGGTCTTGTGCGTCGCCATGTCCAGGTAGTCATCAACCGAGATATCAAAGCGCCCGTCACGGACCCAACCCAGGTCGAGCGCTTGACCCTCGATGGTGCGGACGATCATCTCGGTAAGCTCGTGGAGCACACGCAGCTTCACGTCGGACTCCAGCGTGGGGTCGTCGAGAACCGTCTTGGTGACCATGGTGAGCGCCAGGTCGCCACAATTGATGGCAAGGCCCGTGCCCTCGGTAAGGTGCATGCAGGGCTTACCTCGACGAAGCTGTCCGTTGTCGGCGATGTCGTCATGGATAAGCGCTCCCGACTGAAAGTGCTCGATAGCTGCCGCCGCGCTGCGGGCGCTCTCAAAGCTGCCACCTACCGCGGTGGCGGCGAGCATGCAGATGAGCGGGCGGTGGCGCTTGCCGGCATTGGCCGTAAATGTCGAGAGCGGGGTATACAGGTAGCGCTCGATATCGGCAGAGGTCGCCTGTCCGTCAAAGAACGTGGCCAGATAGTCGTTGATCTGGTCAAAGTGCTGGGCTAAAAAGCTGGTAAACGGACTGGACACGGGTTCTCGCATTCTTTCTTAGGTTGCATCGTTGCGGTGTGCAGATACCATATTGCCACATTGGAGTTGCCGGCGCGTCTGTTTTGGCGATTTGGGGAAACGGGACGCGTGCGCGTGCCGGCTGCTTATATAAGCCTAAAGTGCTCGAGCGCCTTGACGACGCCATTTTTGTCGACCGAGTCGGTGATGTAGTCGGCGCGCTTTTTGAGATAGTCCGGCGCATTGCCCATGGCGATACCGACATCGACGGCGTTCATCAGCGAGACGTCATTGCTGGCGTCGCCGATGCCGTATACGGTTCCGTGGTGGGGATCGAGGGCGTCGAGTACAGACTGGATGCCCCCGCGCTTCGTGCATTCGCGGGGCGAGATTTCGGTTACCTCGAGTTCGAGCTCGTTAAAGCACAGCAGCGGCTCAAGTGCCTTATCTTGAGCGATGTGGTTGGCGAGCGATGTAGACATCAAGATCTTGTAGACACTGTAATGTTGCAGCTGCGTGACTGCGTCGCCCAGGGTGCGCGCGTATCCGGGAGCATCGGGGGCATCGGCACTCATGCGCACGACGCCGTTGAGGCCCTCAAAGCGGATGACCTCGCCCGATTGCTCAAGGTAGGGGGCAAGACGCTGCAGCATACCGGGCGTCATCGACAGATCGCGAATTGCGTGTCCGTTGATCTCGGCGTAACCGCCCGCAAGACAGACGATGCCGGTCCAGGGCAGCTCAAGAAGTTTGGGGTGGATGCAGCTGAGGGTACGTCCCGTGCAGATAAAGGCCATGTTGCCGTTGGCGACAAACTCGCGGATTGCCTGCGAAACCGCCTCGTTGGGATAGGGGGAGAGGTCTCGCTCGCTCTCGGGAAGCTCTTGTGCCACTCGAGGGTCTTGCCAGGCGAGTGTTCCGTCGATATCGAAGAAGCAGATATCGCCGCGCTTATGGGCTGCGCTGGCGGAAGGGGAGGCCGAGGTGGTGGGCACAAATCCCGGCTCGAGGCCCATGATCTGGTCAAAATGCTCTTTAACGCGGGGAACGGAGATGCCAATAATCACCTGGGCGGTCTTGCCCGTAATGATGAGGCCCTTGGCGCCCACCGCGACAAACGACGCATTATCTGCAACGATGGAAGGGTCTGCGACCTCGACGCGCAGGCGCGTGGCGCAGTTGGTTGCGCCCACGATATTGCCAACGCCACCTAAAAGCTGAATTACCCGCTCAGCGAGGACGTGATCTTGATCGGATTGAATACTGACCTCGCCATTGGGAGATTGCTCTTTGGCAAAGCCGCTTCCCGTTAAACGATCGATTGCCGCGCGATTGGAGACATGATCCTCGCGGCCCGGCGTCTTAAGGTCATAGACCAAGATGAGTGCTCGAAAACTAACAAAAAAGATGAGGCTAAAGGCAAGACCGATACCGAGCGCCAAAAGGTAGGAGCCGGCATGCATTCGCATGAGCGGGATGAAGTTGAAGGCCGTCATTTCCATGAGACCGCCCGAGAAGATGCCGACGATGCCAAAGAAGTTCATGGTCATGGCAAGGCAGGAGGATAGGACGGCGTAGAGCAAAAAGAGTCCAGGATAGGTGAACATAAAGAGAAACTCGAGCGGCTCGGTGACACCGCAGACCACCGAGGCGACGATGGCGGGCAAAAGGATGACCTTAAGGCCGGCGCGGCGCTGGGGTTTGGCGGTGAAATAGAATGCTGCCGCGATGGCGGGAAGGCCAAAGAGCTTGCCCCAGCCGGTGGCGGTAAAACCTGCCCAGGGCGCAAGTTCATTTAAAGGGCGCGTGCTATGGGAGAGAATGGGGAGCAGGTTGGTCCACGTGGCGTAAATACCGTCGTGAATGACCAGGTTGTCGTAATAGATGGGCATATAGAGCAGATGGTGCAGCCCCATGGGCTCGAGCGCTCGCTCCAAAAACACAAAGATGCCCACGCCGAAGGGGCCGACGCCCGCAAGTGCGTGGCGCAGCGTTTCGGTCACAGCGTATGCGAAGGGCACGATGGCGGCCGAGATGGCGGCAAGGGCAAACACGGCAAAAAAGCTGATGAGGTAGACCAGCGAGGAACCCGAGAAGGTGCCGAGCCAATCGGGAACCTTGGCATCGTAGAAGCGGTCATGGATGGCGACGACGGTTGCCGATACCGCCAGCGGGCCGATAATGCCGGTGTCGAGCGTCTTGATGCCGTCGATGACGGTGATACCGCTGGCGGGGGTCAAAGATGATGGGTACTTAAGCCCAAGGTTGTCTCCGCTCAGCTTAATGATCTCGCTCAAAAAGAAGCAATAGGCAAAATAGGCCACGAGCGCCTCGAGGCAGCAGCGTGCCGGTTGCTTTTGGGCAAGACCGATAGGCAGCGCTACGGCAAAAAGGAGCGGGAGACGTTTAAAGACCGTCCACGAGCCGCGCTGGATGATGGTCCAGAAAACGTACCAAGGGGTTCCGTATACGGCGAGGTCACCGACGATGTCTACGGTCGTGGCGAGGGCGGAGATGCCGACCATGAGGCCTGATATAGAAAACAGCATGGCGGGCGCGAACATGGCTCCGCCAAAACGTTGGATTTTCTGCAGCATAATATGCCTTCCGGATGCAACATGCTGTGCGAGCAAGAACGTTTAAACAATGAACTCATTGTAGAGGACTGGCTGCTTGCCGCATTGACGGTTTTGATTCGGTCCGATTTAGGTTTCGGGGGAACCGTCGACGGTAAATAATCCGTGCTTTACCGATAATCGGTTTAAACAACCCAAAGAAATGCTATCGTGCCTAGCCATACATATTCATTAGAGGTGAAACAATGCCAAAAGCGATATACGAAGGAATCTACCGAGAAATACGCTCGCGCATCATTAATGGGACCTATGCGTTTCAGGAGATGTTGCCAACCGAAGCCGAGCTGACCGCGGAGTTCGGATGCACTCGCAATACCGTCCGTCGCGCCTTGGGTATGCTGGCCGACGGGATGTTTGTGCAACCCATACACGGCAAGGGCGTGCGCGTTATTTGGCTTAAGGGCGAAACCGACATGTTGGGCGCACTCGAAGAGGTTGAGTCGTTTGGCGAGTTTGCAAAGCGCAACAATGCCGTTGCATCGACGGACGTTAAGTCTTTTGAACATCTGGTCTGCACCGAGCAACTCTCTCGTCACCTGGGCTTTAAGGTGGGCGAGGAGTTGATTCGCGTGGTGCGCGTCCGTAGCCTTAACGGTAGCGCCCGCCAGGTGGACCACGGCTATTTTCTGGAGTCGATCGCCAAAGGCCTGACGCCCGAGATCGCCGCAAAGTCAATTTACGACTATCTGGAGCACAAACGCGGCGTCAAAGTGATGGCGAGCCGCCGTACGGTGAGCGTCGAGCTTGCCAACGATGAGGACTGCAGCTACTTGGACCTTGGCAAGTACAACTGCGTTGCCGTCATGGAGAGCCAGTCATACACCTCGGACGGCATCTTGTTCGAGGTTACGCATGCCCGCACGCATCCCGAGATCTTCCACTACCGCGTCAACTCCAAGCGATAGCCGGCTAGCTCGCAGCCTGACGAGACTCATGCCCTCAAAGAGAAAACGCCCGGTCAAACCGACGATGCATCGGCTTGACCGGGCGTTTTCTCTGCATTCGATAACAAATAATTGTTTATACAAAACTTGTCAAGTATCAAGTTGAAATTACCGTTCACCGATGTTTTTCTACCGCTCTAGTAATACTTGTTCAAACAACTAGCCAAATAGCGTATCGTACAAATCAGCAAAAGGGGCAAAGTCCCCGAGCCAATCTCCGAAGGCGGCGGCAAAGGGTGCCGCCACGGTGTGAAAGGGTGGATTGTAATGAAGAACGAAATGAGCAGAAGGCAGTTCCTGGGCTTTGCTGGTTCCGCGGCTGCGGTGCTTGGTCTGGGTCTCGTGGGCTGCGGTGGTTCTGCCGGCTCCGGCTCCTCTGCTTCTGGTGACGCTGCCGAGGTCTACTTCCTCCAATTCAAGCCCGAGGTCGACAAGGAGTGGAAGGAGATCGCCAAGGCTTATAAGAAGGAGAAGGGCGTCGAGGTCAAGATCGTGACCGCTGCCTCCAACACCTACGAGGAGAAGCTCAAGTCCGAGATGTCCAAGAGCTCCGCTCCGACCCTGTTCCAGGTCAACGGCCCCACCGGTCTTAAGAACTGGAAGGATTACTGCGCCGACCTGTCCGATACCAAGCTCCGCGGTGAGCTCATTGACGACTCCCTGGCTCTGCAGTCCGATGGCAAGGATCTGGGTATCGACTGGGTCCAGGAGAGCTACGGCATCATCTACAACAAGCAGCTGCTCGAGAAGGCTGGCTACAAGGCCGAGGACATCAACTCCTTCGACAAGCTGAAGGCTTGTGCCGACGACATCCAGGCCCGCAAGGACGAGCTCGGTGTCGAGGGTGCCTTTACTTCCGCCGGCATGGATGACTCCTCCAGCTGGCGCTACACCACCCACCTCGCCAACCTCCCGCTCTACTACGAGTTCGAGAAGGAGCACAACCAGGAGGACGACGAGATCAAGGGCGAGTATCTCGACAACTTCAAGCAGATTTTCGACCTGTACATCACCGACTCCACCTGCGATCCTTCGCAGCTTGCTTCCAAGACCGGCGACGACGCCACCAACGAGTTCGCAACCGGCAAGGCCGTCTTCTATCAGAACGGTTCTTGGGCCTACGCTGACCTCACCAAGGCCGGCATGACCGACGATCAGATTGGCATGATGCCCATCTACATCGGTGTCGACGGCGAGGAGAACCAGGGCCTGTGCTCCGGCGGCGAGAACTACTGGTGCGTCAGCTCCCAGGCTTCCGAGGATGCCCAGAAGGCCACCGAGGACTTCATGTATTGGTGCGTCACCGCTGACACCCCGACCAGCATCATCGCCGACAAGATGGGTCTGACCGCTCCGTTCAAGAGCGCCAAGGAAACTACCAACGTCTTCTCGCAGCAGGCCGTTGCCATGGCCAAGGACGGCAAGAAGACCGTCGCTTGGGACTTCGTCTACATCCCCTCCGAGGAGTGGAAGAAGAACCTCAAGCAGGCTCTGATTGCCTACGCTGCCGATAACAGCAAGTGGGACGGCGTCAAGAACGCCTTCGTCGATGGCTGGAAGACCGAGAAGGCTGCTTCCGAGTAGGCAGTTGCTGCCCAAGCTATCTGATTAGCGACAGGGGGCGGGCAGACGTTGGTTTGCCCGCCCCCTGCATATTGAAAGGACCCCTCTATGGGCAAAGCACTCAAGCGCTGGTGGCCGCTCTTTATGCTGCCCACGTGTCTGGCGTTTATGATCGGGTTCGTGATCCCCTTTATCCAGGGTTTCTATCTCTCGTTCTGCCAGTTTATTACCATCAACAACACGCACTTTGTCGGTATCGAGAACTACGTGCGCGCACTGTCCGATCCGCAGTTTGCCACGTCGTTCTTCTTTACCGTGGCGTTTGCCTTCCTGTCGACGGTGCTCATCAACGTGATCGCCCTCGCCATAGCGCAGGCGCTCACCCGCAAAGCGCTCAAGGGCACCAACATCTTCCGTACGATCTTCTTTATGCCTAACCTGATCGGCGGCATCGTGCTGGGCTACATCTGGCAGATTCTGATCAACTGCCTGCTCTCCAACGTGGGCGCCCAGCTCATCGCCCTTAACTCTGCTGCTGGCTTCTGGGGCCTTATCATCCTGACCCTGTGGCAGCAGGTCGGTTACATGATGATCATCTACATCGCTGGTCTGCAGTCCATTCCGTCCGACTACATCGAGGCCGCCAAGGTCGACGGTGCCACGGCATGGCAGACGTTTTGGAAGGTTAAGATCCCTAACCTGATGCCGACCATCACCATCTGCCTGTTCCTGTCCATCACCAACGGCTTTAAGCTGTTCGACCAGAACCTCGCCCTTACCGGCGGCGCCCCCGCGCACTCCACCGAGATGCTCGCCCTGAACATCTACAACACGTTCTACTCGCGTGCCGGCATCGCATGGCAGGGCATCGGTCAGGCCAAGGCGGTTATCTTCTGCATCCTGGTCGTAGCCATCTCCATGATTCAGCTTAAGGCCACGAGGTCCAAGGAGGTGCAGCAGTAATGAAACGCGATAAGGTTATCAACCGCGCGCTCTCGATTTTCTTTACGATTCTGTCGCTCGCGTGGATCTACCCCGTGTTCATGATTGCGCTCAATTCCTTTAAAAAGGCAACTGCAATCAGCACCACCACGGCATTCGATCTGCTCACGCCCGAGACGTTCAACGGCCTCGCAAACTACATGCACGCCCTTAACGAGCAGGGCTTTGCCTCGGCATTTATGTACTCGCTCATCATCACGGTCACGTCGGTCGTGCTGATTCTGGTGTGCTGCTCCATGTGTGCTTGGTACGTAGTGCGCGTCAACAGCAAGATCTCGAACTTCTTCTATTACCTGTTCGTCTTCTCGATGGTCGTGCCCTTCCAGATGCTCATGTTCACGCTGTCCAATTTGGCGGACCGCATCGGCTTCAACACGCCGTTCAACATCTGCTTTATCTACCTCGGCTTTGGCGCGGGCCTGGCGGTCTTTATGTTCGCCGGCTTTGTAAAGAACATTCCGCTCGAGATCGAAGAGGCGGCCATGATCGACGGCTGCAACCCGGTCCAGGTGTTCTTTAAGATCGTCCTTCCCATCATGAAGCCCACCTATCTTTCGGTCGGCATCCTCGAGACCATGTGGGTCTGGAACGACTATCTGCTGCCCTACCTTACGCTCGACTCCACCAAGTACAAGACCATTCCTATCTTGATCCAGTACTTCCGCGGCGGCTACGGCCACGTCGAGCTTGGCCCCATGATGGCCTGCATCATGATGGTCGTTATCCCCATCGTCATCATGTACATCCTCTGCCAGAAGTACATCATCGACGGCGTGGTGGCAGGTGCCGTCAAGGGCTGATGCCGTAACTGTTTTGCAAGTTTCTGCGGCGCCCCTCAGCGTGGCGCCGCATATCGAAAGGTAAAGACATGGCCGAGATCGTTCTCAAACATGTTCAGAAGGTGTATCCCAACAACGAGTCCAAAAAGAAGGGCTTCTTTGGCAAAAAGAAGAAGACCGAGGAGAAGAAGCACAACCTCAAGGTTACCGAGGACGGCGTGCTTGCGGTGGAGGACTTTAACCTCACCGTGCATGACCAGGAGTTTATCGTTCTCGTCGGCCCGTCTGGCTGCGGTAAGTCCACGACGATGCGCATGGTCGCTGGCCTGGAGGACATCACCTCGGGCGATGTGCTCATCGACGGCAAGCGCGTCAACGACGTGGCGCCCAAGGACCGCGACATCGCCATGGTGTTCCAGAGCTATGCTCTGTACCCCAATATGACGGTGTACGAGAACATGGCGTTTACGCTTGAGCTCAAGAAGGTCCCCAAGGACGAGATCGACCGCAAGGTTCGCTCTGCTGCCGAGATTCTGGGCATTACCGAGTACCTCGACCGTAAGCCCAAGGCGCTTTCGGGCGGCCAGCGCCAGCGTGTCGCTATCGGTCGCGCCATCGTGCGTGATCCTAAGGTCTTCCTGATGGACGAGCCGCTGTCCAACCTGG
>CABUHP010000020.1 GCA_902491415.1 uncultured Collinsella sp. | reverse complement strand
TCATGCCAAGTACGGCCGCGGTGACAGAGCCGGCGAGAATAGCGGCCTTGGCAGCCAGAACCTCAAACTGGGCCGTCGGGAAGGCGAGGCCGCTGATGAGAATCGACATGGTAAAGCCGATACCGCCCAGAATGCCCACGCCGGCAATCATATGCCAGTTGACATTGTGCGGCAGCTCGCAGGCCTTGAGCTTGACCAAGGCGAACGTCATGCCAAAGATACCGATCGGCTTACCCAGCAGCATGCCAAAGTACACGCCAAGCGTCACCGGGTCGGTGAGCAGCGTGCTCATGTCCACACCCACTAGGCGAACCTGTGCGTTCACGAACGCAAAGATCGGCAGAATCACAAAGTTGACCGGCGTGGAGATCAGACGCTCCATGCGGATGAGCGGCGGGGTCACGCGGTGCATGACGCGCTCGACCCTGGTGGTCGAGACGGTAAAGTCATGCTGGCCCAGGATGTGCGCCTCGTCGTCGTAGCGGTCGTCGAGCAACGGCAGGCACTCGCCCAACCAATCGGTGAGGCTATCGAGCTTGACGCCGCACTTGGCCGGGATGGTGAAGGCCAGGATGACGCCAGCAAGCGTAGCGTGCACGCCGCTCTTGAACATGCAGAACCACAACAGCAGGCCCAGTACCGAATACGGGGCAAGGCGGTAATGCTGCGTCTTGTTGAGCCACACGAGCGCACAGGTCACAAGCGCGGCGGCGCCCAACCAAAACGGATTGGGGCTCTGACCGTAGAAGATGGCGATGGCGGCGATGGAAATGAGGTCGTCGGCGATGGCGAGCGTCGAGAAGAACACGCGCACGCCGTTGGGCACGCGATTGCCCAAAAGCGACAGCACGCCCAGCGCAAAGGCAATATCGGTTGCCATGGGAATGGCCCAGCCGTTGTGCGCGCCGGCATGGTTAAAGATCAGATAGATGCAGGCGGGAACGACGACGCCGCCCACGGCCGCCAGCATGGGAAGCATAGCCTGGCGCGGGTTTTTGAGCTCGCCAACTGTCATCTCGTACTTGAGCTCAATGCCCACCAACAAAAAGAAAATCGCCATGAGGAAGTCGTTGACGAATAGCTCAACGGTGAGACCGACCGTAAGGTTGCCCAGACCCACATACAGCGGGGTCTCCAAAAAGTGATGGATGGCCTCATAGGCATCGGTATTGGCGCAAATGACGGCGGCGATGGCGGCGAAGACCATGACGGCGGCGGAAATCGTGCCGTTCTCGGCGATGCGCTCCCAGATGTCGTGACGCTCAAAGCGCTTGCGCTCACGAACGTTGAACAGCTGCTCGGGTGCTGCCATGGGCGGCTCCTTTCACGGGAAAGCTCCCGTCTTAAAAAAGCACGGCCCGCCCAAGTGGCGGCGCCGCGCTCTAACGTATTACGCTTGCATCTAGCCTACCCTGCACGACAAGCACGCAGGCGTGGCCGAAAAGCGGAACCACAGGTTGAACATTATTTGTTCAACGGCACGGGCACGCCTGTCCAAGAGACGACACGGCGCCGTGCACAAAAAACGACCGGAGCGCGGGGCGTCCGCGGTCCGGTCGTGGCGTTTGGTCAACTAAACCTAGCAGGCGGCCATGATGGGGGCAGCGACCTGCTTCTTACGGGAGAGGACGCCCGGCATCCAGACGCCGTCGTGCTCGTCGGCAATGCCCAAGCCCTTCTGAGCGGCCTCGGTCTCGCCCTCGAGCAGAACCTGCGAGCCTTCCTCCATGATGTCGGTGATGCACAGAACGATGCCGTCGGCACCCTTCTCGGCGGCGTAGGCGCGCATGGCCTCGCGAATCTCGTCGATCATGCCAAGCGCACGGCTCTTGTCGACAGTCTCGTACTGGCCGATGAGCAGCTTCTTGCCGGCAGGCTCGAACATCTTGATGTCGTTGCCGACCATCTCGGCTGCGGTGAAGGAGCCGGACGGACGGGTGAGGAAGACCTCCATGCCAAACTTGACCGGGTCGACGCCCACCTGCTCGCCGAGCTTGGCGGCGACGGCGCGGTCGACATCGGTGGTGGTGGGGCTCTTGAGCATGAGCGTGTCGGTCATCATGGCCGAGAGCAGCAGCTTGGCCTGAACGTCGGAAAGCTCAACACCGAGCACGCCGGCGAGCTTGGTGACGATGGTGCAGCTGGAGCCCCAGGGCAGGCAGATGTAGTGCAGCGGGCCGGCGGTCTCGAAGTCGCCGATGCGGTGATGATCGACAACGCCAAAGACCGTGGCGTCCTTAAGGCCGGCGACGGACTGGGCAGACTCGTTGTGGTCGGTGAGGACGACGAGCTGACCGGCCTCGACGGACTCGATCACGCGGGGCTCGGCGATGCCGGCGTCGGCGAGCAGCTTGGCGGACTCGGCCGGAAGCTGACCAAGGGCGCAGGCCTCGTAGGTGTTGCCGGCATACTCAACCTGGTTGAGCAGCTGGGACAGGACGACGGCGCTCATGATGGCGTCGTTATCGGGGTTCTGGTGACCAAAGACAAGAACGTTTGCCATGGATATCCTCCACTTGATATGTGTACTTGGACGTAGCTATGGTAGCACGCCGATGCCGAGCCTTCGCAGACGGAAGGGCCACGGCATATTTTGGGGCGCAGGCACGGGGGCCAAGGCTGTCCCTTTTGCACCATGTTGGTGCAATGTAACCTGTCCCCCTTGCACCAGCTATTTACCGGCGGCGCGCAGGGCTACGTAGGCGGCGCCGATGATGCCGGCGTCGTTTCCGAGCGAAGCGACCTTAATGGGCGTCTCGCGCGAGGCGGAGAGCGCGTACTGCTTAAAGTGCTCGCGAACCTTGTCGAGGTAGACATCGGCCGAGGCGGAGGCGCCGCCGCCGATGAGGAACATCTCGGGATCAACCACGTTGGCAATAAGCGCCAGTGCGCGGCCGAGATAGTCGGCCATGGTATCGGCCGCGGCCAGCGCAAGCTTGTCGCCCTCGCGGCAGGCCTGGAACACGTCCTTGGAATCTGAGGGGCCGGTGAGCTCGATGGGCTCGACGCCCGCCTTCTTGCACTCGGCAAGGTAGTTGCTCACCACACCGGTGGCGCTGGAATACTGCTCCAGGTGGCCATGGCCGCCGCAGCCGCAGGTGCGCTCCTCAGCCGGATTCAGGCACATGTGGCCGATCTCGCCGCCGGCACCCACAACGCCCGACACCACGTCGCCGTTGACGATAACGCCGCCGCCCACGCCGGTACCGATGGTGACCATCACCACGTTCTGTACACCCTTGGCAGAGCCGAGCCAGGCCTCGCCCATGGCGGCGGCGTTGGCATCGTTCTCGTACTTAACGACCGCGTCGGGGCAGTGCTCCTGAATGGCGACTCTCAGCTCGGGCAGGTTAATGGCAATGTTGGCTTTGACCTTGGCATCGCCCGATGCCGGGATGGGGCACGGAACGGCCAGACCAATACCCGCCACAAAGGCGCGCGGAATCTGGGCCTTGGCGACCACCTGGTCGATAGCCTCGGTCACCGCGGCAAAGCCCGCAGCGTCAACGATGGGAGGCGTGGGAACGCTGGCCTTGGCCAGCAGGTTGCCGTCCTCGTCGAACAGACCCTCCTTAACCGAAGTGCCGCCGACGTCAATGCCGATGTAGTACTGCTTAGGTTCCATGGGAGCCCACCTTTCTCGTTTAAACATTGCCTGTATGGTACCGCTCCCAAGGCAAAAACTTACCAAAAAGGGACAGGTTTGTTTTGGCAGGTTTTAACTGGGGAAACGCAAATGGCCGCTCAACAGGCCGCGCAAGACCATCCCCAAAAATAAAGGCGCCGGGAGGCGGAGACTCCCGGCGCCCGTCAAAGGGACTATGTTGTCTGTCGGACCGCACGGTCCTTCGCGGCGATAACGCTGACTAGGCCTTAAGTGCCTGCAGCTGCTTGTGAACCTCGATGAGCTCCGTCGCCATGACGCGCATGGTCTCGGTACCGGCCATCTGGTCCTCGGCATGCAGCAGAATCAACGGGGCCTCGCCGTTACGCTCGCCGTTGGCCTCCTTCTTCAGAAGCCCCATGTGAACATCGTGGCCACCGTTATAGGCCTCGTCGCCCTGCTTGATAAGCTCCTCGGCGGCGTCAAAATCGCCCTCCTTGGCCTTTTGCACGGCATTGATGTACATGCTCTTGGCGGTACCGACGTAGCTGATGATCTCGAAGCAGGTCATCTGCAGTTCGTTCATATCCTCCATGCAGAGCACCTAGCCCATCACGCTGACGCAGTGGTCGATGATGCCGGCAGCGTTCATGCGGCCGTAGTCGACCATGTTGATGACCTCGACCGGAAAACGGCCGGCGGCCTCCTTCTCAAAGTCACCCTTGGTGTAGCCGATCTGCGGGCCAAGCAGCAACATGTCGCACTCGTCCAGGTGATCGTGGGCCTCGTTCATGGGACGAGCCTCGATCTCGATATCCAGACCACGGTTTGCAACCTCGGCCTGCATCTTCTGGACCAGCAGGCTCGTGGACATACCGGCATTGCAGCAGAGCATGATCTTCTTCATGGTTTCCTCCTTATAACTGCGCGGCGCGCAGACGACGACTGGTTGTATTCCTTGCGGTTATTGTGCCCTCTTTCTGCGCCCTTACGCAGAAGAGAGATGCGGGCACTGACACCACGTACCGGTGCCCGCAAAGGTGAAAGGGACGAACGTTAGGCGTTCTACTCGGCGAGAGCCTCCTGCTTGGCGATTGCCTTCTCGGAAATCTTCATAAAGGGCAGGTAGACGGCCATGCCAATGACAATCTCGAGAGCCTGCCACACGCCGGCGCGCCAGTCAAAGCCCGTAGCGAGCAGGGCATTGATGACGGGAGGCATGGTCCAGGGCACCTGGGCGATGCAGGGGCTGATGATGCCTGCGCAGGTAAGGCCATAGGTGATGCCGATGAACAGGTCGGGAAGAAGAACAAACGGGATCATGAGCGGCAGGTTGTACACGATGGGGTAACCGTAGATAACCGGCTCGTTGATGTTGAACAGACCAGGCAGGATAGCCATCTTGGAAACGGTCTCGGAAGCCTTGTTCTTGGAGAACAGGAGCGTGTCGAGCAGAAGCATGAGGGTGCAGCCCGAGCCGCCGATGAGGGCGAAGCTGTTAACGATCTGCATGTTCATGTAGTGATCGGGCTGGATGGTGCCACCGGCGGCAAAGGTAGCCATGTTGTCGACGATGAGCATGGTCAGGATCGGCTCGACGGTAGCGCCAGAGATGGTGGACTGGTGAATACCGACGCAGAACAGCAGGTTGGCAAGGGTGTAGATGAGGATAACAGCCCACGGACCGGCGTTCATGATGTTCTTGAGCGGGTTGGAGATGCACGTGGAGATGATGGCGCACAGATCGGTGCCGGCGCACACGGCGAGCAGGGCTGCGGCAAGAGCGAAGATCGCGAGGTTGAGCAGCATCGGGATCATGACGTTGAAGGAGTTGGAGACCGCGGGAGGCACGCCCTCGCCCAGCTTAACCTTGAGCTTCTCGACGCCAGAGATCTTGATGAAGAGCGAGACGGAGAGCAGAGCGATGATAATGGCCGAGAACAGACCGTTAGTGCCGGTGTTGGCAGTCGAAAGGGCGCCCGTAACCTCGGCGGAGGTGATCTTGTCGGTGAGCAGCGGGCTCGTGGCGGCAAGCGAGGCGGTAATCTGCTGCGGCATCATGATGACGAAGGCAGAGATGGCGACGACCACGCAAGCGAGCGGGTTATCGAAACGCTTGTTCTTGGCGAGGCTGTAGCCAATCAATCCGGCCAAGATAATGGCAGAGACGTTGAGGGTGCCCAGCGTAATTGCCGAGCCCCACGTCTGAAGGTTGGCAAGGCCCGCCGCATCGAGCGGGAACAGAGGGAACACGACGTTGTTAATAAGAACCGCGATACCCGCAAGGATATAGAGCGGCGTGATGGTCGCGAAGGCGTCTCGCAGGGAACGCAGGTGAACCTGGTTTCCCACCTTCGCAGAGACCTCGGCAAACTTGTCGAGGAAGCTCTTTCCGTTGTCACTGGCCATGATTGCTCCTAACTTTCAAATCCGGCCTTTTCCTATGCGCACGGTGGTCTGTCGCCCTCTGCCACCAGATGTGCCATGTGTTGCGCGCGGCGGCGCGCGGTCTGGGCGTTCGCCCGGTCGCTAATCAACCACGTGGGTCGTGGCGACCTGTTTGAGCCAGGCCGCCGACTTCTTAAGACGGCGCTTGTAGCCATCCATCAGATCGACCTCGACAAAGCCATAGCGATTCTTAAAGGCATTGGCCCAAGACCAGTTATCGATGACGGCCCAATAATGGTATCCGCGACACTTGGCGCCCTCGGCGATTGCCTTGGCAACCCACTCCAGGTGCTGGCGTACAAAGTCGACGCGGTAGTCGTCCTGGATGGTTCCTTCGGCGTCACGGTTCTTGTATTCGTCCATGATGCCGATGCCGTTCTCGGAAACGAACCACTCAAGATCGGGGTAGTTCTTAGCGCAGTCCATGCCAAAGTCGTAGAGGCCCTGCGGGTAGATCTCCCAGCCGCGGCTCTCGTTCATAACGGCGTCGGGCCACACGTACTCGTCGGCAAAGTGCGGCAGGCCGTACTGGTCGACCTTGCTCGCCGGCGCCTGAACACGCGTGGGGTGGTAGTAGTTGCAGCCGAGCCAGTCGACAACACCCTGCTTGAGAATCTCTTGGTCGCCGGCACGGAACGGGAGCTTAACGCCGCCCTCGGCCAGGCTGTCGAGCACGTCGGCGGGAAGCTCGCCCTTGGTAATAAGGTCGAGCCACCAGCGATTGTTGATGCCGCTGGTCATACGCACGGCCTCGAGGTCTGCCTCGCTGGGGTTCTGTTTGGTGTAGACCGGGGTAAAGCAGTTGATCATGCCGATCTTGGCATCGGCGCGAATAGCGCCCTCGTCATAGGCGCGACGATAGTTGGCCACGGCCAGCGCGTGTGCCAGCGAGATGTGATACTGCACGGTGCGAGCGCGGTTGAAGTCGTGGAGTTGCGGGAACCACACGCCCTCTTGATAGCGCTGCTCGGGCTCGACGATGGGCTCGTTAAAGGTGAACCAGTACTTAATCTCCTGGCCAAACTCGTGGAAGGCGACGTCAGCGTAATGCGCGTAAGCCTCGACGACCTCACGGCTCTCCCAGCCGCCACGGTTAAAGAGATAGGTGGGCATGTCAAAGTGGTACAAGTTGACAAACGGCTCCAGGCCGGCCTCGCGAGAGGCGCGGAACAGCTCGTGATACCACGCAGCGCCCTCTTCATTAAGGTTGCCGTCGGCATCGAGCAGACGGCTCCACTGGATGGAAGTGCGATAGGTATTCAGGCCCAAGTCCTTCAAAATGCGAAAGTCTTCCTGGTACTTGGCCATAAAGTCATTGCCGGCATAAGAGCCAACACAGTTGTAGAACGAACCCAGATCCTGGATGGACCAGGTGTCCCACAGGTTCTCGAGCTTGCCGCCCTGGTTCCACTGACCCTCAGTCTGCGGGCCGGACATAGCAGCGCCAAAGAAGAAGTCGTTGGGCAGCTGATACTGTGCCATCAAAGTCCTCGCTTTCGTGTTCTAGAGCTTTCGGTTGGAGACGGGTTTGCTTTGGCAGGTTATCCGGCGCGGGCGCGCACCGGTCATACCGATATCCAACCCGCCAAAACAAAACCGTCCCCAAACGGTCGATCCTGTTCTGCGGAAGGATTCCGTTCGTTGCTTAAACTATAGCGCTCTAATTTTAAGAGTAAAGCGTCTTTTTCTTTTTTCTTTCTCGAACTTCTTAGATAAAAGTAATATGGGTGCCCTGTTGAGGGTTATACTTACTTTTGTATTCATATAAGTCGGAAAGGAGGTTCCATGATTCCCAAATACGAGGCGATAGCTGCAGATATTCGTCGAAGTATTGAGGATGGCGCTCTTAAACCGGGCGACAAGCTTCCCACCGTCGTTGAGTTCTGCGAGCTCTATAGCGTTTCAAAAATCACCGTCAAACGAGCTATTGAACAAATCACCGAGGAAGGTCTTATTACCAGCCGACGCGGATCGGGTACCTACGTTAAGGACACGGCGGGGCTTCCCGGCCAGGCGTTTTTCCAGGGCAAAAACGACCGTGCCCAAGGCTTTTCATATGAGCACCGCGGGGAGAAGGTGACCTCGGTGGTCTACGATTTCTCGATCGTTAATCCACCAGCGGACATCGCAGCCCAGCTGGGAATTGCCGAGGATGACTTTGCCTATCACGTCGTGCGCGTGCGTCAGGCCGATGAGAAGCCCATCGTTATCGAGTACACCTACATGCCCCTCGAGCTGATTCCAGGCCTTAAAAAGAAGGACCTGTACGGATCGGTCTACCGCTTCATCCGCGAGCAATGTGGGCTGAAGATTTCGAGCTTCCACCGTACCATTCGCGCCGTGGCAGCAACCGAGGAAGAAGCCAATCGCCTGGACACCAAACCTGGCTCTCCCCTGCTCGAACTCACCCAGATTGGCTTTTTGGACAGCGGCGCCGCCTTTGAGTATTCGGTCTCGCGCAACGTTGGCGACTGCTTTGAGTTGCACAACGTAACGTTGGCATAGGTTTTTGTAGTCACGCGGGCGCTCGTTTTGAGCTGTTTTGTGCAACGCCCGCGCAACATAATGGGGGTATGAATATGTCCGATTTGATTAAACTGACGCCGATCTTCCACGAGAAGATCTGGGGTGGCCGCCAGCTCGAAACCGTATTTGGTTACGACATTCCCGAAGGTCCCATCGGTGAGTGCTGGGCCATCTCGGCCCATCCCAACGGT
Organism: uncultured Collinsella sp.; assembly: GCA_902491415.1. Classification (GTDB taxonomy): domain Bacteria; phylum Actinomycetota; class Coriobacteriia; order Coriobacteriales; family Coriobacteriaceae; genus Collinsella. Next base: position 6,229 of record CABUHP010000020.1, on the reverse strand, counting down.
GACTGCCAGATTGCGGAGGGCCCGTATGCCGGCCACACGCTTTCATGGCTGTGGGCCGAGCGCCGCGAGCTCTTTGGCAATTGCGAGGGCAAGGAGTTCCCGCTGCTCATTAAGATTCTGGATGCCAAGGACGACCTTTCGATCCAGATTCATCCCAACGACGAGTACGCCGCCGAGCACGAGAACGGCAGCCTGGGCAAAACCGAGTGCTGGTATGTACTGGACTGCGAGCCCGGTGCCACGATCATCGTCGGCCAGCGCGCCAAGGACCGCGTCGAGGCCGCACAGATGATCGAGGAAGGCCGTTGGGACGACATGCTCAACGTGCTGCCGATCCACAAGGGCGACTTTTTCCAGATTGATTCCGGTACCGTGCACGCCATCAAGACCGGCACGCTCATTTTGGAGACGCAGCAGTCGAGCGACGTGACGTATCGCCTGTACGACTACGACCGCCCCGGCACCGACGGCAAGCTGCGTCCGCTGCACATTAAGCAGAGCCTCGACTGCATCGACTTTGATGTTCAGGCTCCGACCGACGGCACGGTGACCACGCCCGAGGTGGACGGCGTGACCGAGCTCGAGTCCAACCCCTGCTACACCGTCGATCGCGTGCGCGTCGACGGCAGCAAGACCCTCGACCAGCGCTGGGCCTTCATGTGCCTGTCAGTCATCGACGGCGAAGGCACCATCTGCGGCGACCCCGTCCACAAGGGAAGCCACTTGCTGGCCCCCAGCACCGTGGACCAGATCGAACTCGAAGGCAAGATGGAACTGATCGTCTCGCACCCGTAGATCGAACCGACAACCAAAACGCAACAAGGGGCTCCCCCGTCCATGTGCGGGAGAGCCCCTTGCCATATCTATTTATCAGCCCAACCGGCTCTCCAGACCAAAAAACGAACGAGCAGAGCGACGTTCGCAAGCACCGTTAGCCAAGGACCTGGCCGGGCGTATAGGGCAACATCGATCGCGAGTTCCGCACGCAAAGGAGGCCACTTAATGTGGCCTCCGTCTTGCGCAGGACTACCCGAGCAGGCGATGTTGCCCCATACGCCCGCCTAGCTGGATGTACGGGTTTTCCAGGTGCGGCAGATCGGCCTGAAAGAGGAGGGCATAGACCTTGAGGTCATGCCCGACGATTGAAGGCCGAGGTGCCGTGCCTGGGAAAGCCGCCTAGGTCAGTTTCACTATAGGTGCGAAGCCCTTCATCAGCTTTTTGGTCTGGCCGGTCTTTTCGAATTGAACCTCGATCATGTCTCCAGCGACCGAGATCACGGTACCCGTACCAAAGGTCTTGTGGCTCACGGTATCGCCTGCGGCAAAGTCCTGCGACGCGCTGGCACGATCGACCTTGCGCTCCACCGTCGGAGACACCTTGGACGACGGCTTTTTGGCTCGCGGCGCACCCGAACCAAAGGTCGAGGCAACACGGCCGGCGTCGGGCGAGACCCCACGATGGCGCTCGGTCCCGCGGCTGCTACCGCCAAAGAAATCGTCAAAGCTCGATCCGCCGCGCGAACCGGAACCGCCGGTCGAGCGCGTATGCGAACCAAACACCTTGCCGCCATACATATCCGAGCCCATGCCCGAGCCAAAGGTGCCGCGACGGTCGCCGCGCTTCTCCCAGCCCGTTCCCTCAAAACCGGCAGAACCGATACCGCTAAACTCGATATCCTCAAACGGAATCTCGTTGAGGAAGCGCGAGCGCGGGTTGGCAGAGGTCGAGCCGTAGGTGCGACGCGTGGCCGCATAGGTCAAGAACAGGCGCTTACGGGCGCGCGTGATGGCGACGTAGGCCAGGCGACGCTCCTCCTCGAGCTTACCCGGGTCATCGCTGCCGCCAAAGTCGTGCACGTGCGGGAAGATACCCTCCTCCATGCCGGCCACGAACACCGCCGGGAACTCCAGGCCCTTGGCGGAGTGGATGGTCATCATTGTGATGGCATGCGTCTCGCCGGCCAGGGAATCCAAGTCGGAGCGCAGGGCCAGCCACTCCATGAGTGCCGGCAGCGCCTTACAGGTGAGCGGACCGTAGGTGCGCTCAATCTCGTCGGCATGCACGGCACCCGCCGGCATCTCCGTCGGCGCGGCATACGCGTTGCCCGCGATGGCAGCGGCCAGGGCATCCTGCGGTGAGAGCGCCGGGGCGGCTAGTCTATCGAGCGGATTGGAACCTGCAGCATCGCGCGCGCCGACGAGTGCCTCAAACGAGGATGCCGGGGCGGACGGCCCCGGTTCGGGCGCGGGCGCGCTCACCACGACGGGCTCGGGCTCGGCGCCGGCAGGAACGTCGGCAACACCGGCTGCGCGCAGCTCTTCCAAGCTCTCGAGCGTACCCTCGATGTCCTCGTGCGTCTCCTCAAATTCGGCAGCGACGCCCAGGAATTCCTGGATGTTCTCGGCGCGGCTCTCGGACTCCATGGTGCCCTCGGCGCGAAATGCCTGCAGCAAGCCCGTCTTATCGACAATCATCTCGACGACGTCCTTGAGCTCGCCATCCATGCGACGGCCCTCGCGCACCAGCGACACAAAGCTCGACAGGCCATTGCGCACCTTGGCGCTAAACATGCCGGTTTCGGCGCACGCGATCTCGCAGGCCTGGAAGAACGAGCAGCGGTTGTCGCGCGCCAGCTGCTCAATTTTTTGAATCGAGGTGGAACCGATGCCGCGGCGAGGTGTGTTGATGACGCGCTTGACGCTCATCTCGTCGGCCGGGTTCACGATCATCTTAAGGTAGGCCATGACGTCGCGGATCTCGGCACGGTCGAAGAATCGCGTGCCGCCCACAATCTTGTAGGGCACGCCCGCGCGCAGGAACATATCTTCGAGGATACGCGACTGAGCGTTGGTGCGGTAGAAGACGGCGATGTCGTCGTAGCTCGTGCCTTTGGCATGCAGCTTCTCGATCTCGCCGGCAATCCAGCGGCCCTCGTCGCGCTCGTCGCTCGCCTGGAAGGCCTGAATCTTCTCGCCATCGCCCTCGGCCGTAAACAGGCGCTTGTCCTTGCGCTGCGAGTTGTGGCGCACCACGGCATTGGCGGGGCTCAGGATGTGACCCGTGGAACGATAGTTCTGCTCCAGCTTAACGGTCTTGCAGTTTTTAAAGTCCTTCTCAAAGTCCAGGATGTTGGTGATGTCGGCGCCGCGCCAGCTGTAAATGGACTGGTCATCGTCGCCCACGACCATGAGGTTTTGGTACTTGGCGGCCAGCAGGTTGGCGATCTCGTACTGGACGTGGTTGGTGTCCTGATACTCGTCGACGCTAATGTAGCGGAAACGCTCTTGGTACTTGTCGAGCACCTCGGGGCGGGTGCGCAGCAGCTCGAGCGTGCGCACGAGCAGGTCGTCGAAGTCCATCGCGTTAGCGGCGCGCAGGCGGCGTTCCAGCTCCAGGTAAACCTGCGCGGCCTTTTTGTCGTTGGGGCTGTCGGCGGATTTGAGCATGTCCTCGGGGCCGATCATGGCGTTTTTGGCCGAACTGATCTTGCTGCGGATCATATTGATGGGGAATTGCTTTTGCTCGATACCGAGTGCCTGCATAATATCGCGCACCATGCGCTTGGAATCGTCGTCATCGTAGATGGTGAACTGACCGGTGTAGCCCAGCAGGTCAGCGTCCTCGCGCAGCATGCGCACGCACATAGCATGAAAGGTGCACACCCACATGCCGCGGGTACCGCTGGGAATGAGCGCCGCCAGACGCTCACGCATCTCGGCCGCGGCCTTGTTGGTAAACGTGATGGCAAGGATCTGCCAGGGCTTAACGCCCAGGTCGCCGAGCATATGTGCGATGCGGAAGGTCAAGACGCGGGTCTTGCCCGAGCCGGCGCCGGCAAGGACCAGCAGCGGGCCCTCGGTGGTCAGGACCGCCTCGCGCTGGGCGGGATTAAGGCTGTCGATGTCGACGAGCGGCTTGGCGAGTTTAGGTGCCGGCGCGGGAGCGTCGTAAATGTCGAGCGGGACGAGCTCGGGCTCCGGCGCAGCGGGGGCGGTGTATGCATCGAGCGGCACGGATTCCGGCGTGGGCGGCACGGGCACCGCGGCGTTCTTTTCCCAGGGCAAGGGCTGGGTCATGGGCGACTCCTCATCTGACGGACGGCGCGCCTGCGGGCAGCGCCATAGTTTGAGCCGTACCAGTATACCGAGCCGCGCGGACACCGACGCAAATCACACCACGACTCCGTGCGCCGCCGTCAGGCCCGCCCCAGCGGATTTGGCGCAATGGGGTCAGGTTAGTCTGCACCATGTTGCTGCAAAGCAACCTGTCCCCATTGCACCAATCAGGGAGCCACCGATGTCATGGCAACGGCAGCGAGCGGCGGCCAGAACGAACAAATTGGCATGAAAAGAGGGCGGCATAGACCTTTTGGTCATGCCACCCTCTTTGAATGACAAATTGTCGTTCTGGCCGCCGCGCAGCGTCAACCAAGCTACAGGCCGAGCATAGGCTCCAAGACGAAGAAGTACGCAAGCACCACGATGCCCAGAATGATGCGGTAGACGCCGAAGCACTTGAAGTCGTGACGGCGGACGAAGCCCATGAGCCACTTAATGGCGATGAGCGAAACCACAAAGGCCACAACGCAGCCCACGCCCAGGATGGCGATCTCGTTGGCGCCAAAGGTACCGCCCTTGATGAAGTACTTGACCAGCTTGAGCGCACTCGCGCCAAACATGACGGGAATGGCCAGGAAGAACGTAAACTTGGACGCCACCGAACGCGTGCAGCCCAAAAGCAGGCCGCCGATGATGGTGGAACCGGAGCGAGACGTTCCAGGCACCAGCGAAAGCACCTGGAAGCAGCCGATACCCAGCGCAGTCTTCCAGCTCAGGTCCTCGAGCGTGGTGATGGAACCAAAGTCCAGATCCTCGTCATCGCCCTCATCCTCAGCGGTAGCCGCGGCGGGCGCCGCAAAGTGCGCACCGGCGGGACGTCCACCCGACACCACAGCACGCGAACCAAACGAACCGGCAACGGCCATTTCCTCGCGCTTGCTCGCGCGCCAGTTCTCGATCACGATAAACAGCACGCCGTACACAATGAGCGCCAGCGCCACGACTGGAGCATTGTAGAAATGCTCCTCCATCCAGTCGTTGAGCGGCAGGCCGATCGCCGCGGCGGGAATGCAGCCGAGCACAATCTTGCCCCACAGCACCCAGGTGTCGCGACGGCCCTCCTTGCCCTTGCTGGGCGAGAACGGATTGAGCTCATGGAAGAACAGCACACAGACGGCCAGAATGGCGCCGAGCTGAATCACGACCAGGAACATATTCCAGAACGTCTCGCTCACGTTCATCTTGACGAACTCGTCCACCAAGATCATGTGACCGGTCGACGAAACAGGCAGCCATTCGGTGATGCCCTCGACCAGGCCCATGAAGGCAGATTTTAGAAGCTCGATAATATCCAAAGGGACCCCCTCGTTAGACACCCGCCGATATTGTTCTGCGGACGGTGCGGGCGATGTCCCATTATCAACCGTTGGCGGCGCGCCTGCGCCTACCCTTACCAAAAAACTCGCCCGTTCACAGAATTGCGAGCGGTCAAACCCAAATCCTTGGGTATAACTGCAACAAGATAAAGTGTCCGGCGGCCGACGCGCCCGCGCCCGCCCGATGCACGAGCCCCGCGCCCGTGCGATAGACCAAGGAGGAAACCATGAACGAGGGCTACACCAAGGTATTTGTTTCACTCGACGGTACTGAGCAGCAGGATTTTGTGCTCGCACGCGCCATCAAGGTCGCCGCGAACAACGGCGCCAAGCTAATCATCGGCCACGTTATCGATTCCACGGCGCTCGAGAGCGCCGGTTCCTATCCGGTCGATCTGGTCAACGGCCTAGAGGAGGCATTTAAGAACTCCATCGCCAAGCAGCTCGAAGAGGCCAAGGCCAATCCCGATATTCCCGAGGTCGAGGTCATGATTCGCGCCGGCCGCATTCGCGAGACGCTCAAGGACGAGATGCTCGACGTGGTTAAGCCCGACCTGGTGCTCTGCGGCGCCCGCGGCCTGTCCTCGATCAAGTATGCGCTGCTGGGTTCGATTTCGACGTTCCTGCTGCGCAACACGGACTGCGACATCTTGGTCGTGAAGTAGGTTCCTTCCCGCCGGCGCAAGGCCTGCGGGGTTATCACGCCGACGTCCTCGCCGCTTCGCGGCTGCGGGATGTCGGCTTAGATAACCCCTCCCGGCCTTGCGCCTTCGTCACCGTACTTCAACGAGTTG
>CABUHP010000019.1 GCA_902491415.1 uncultured Collinsella sp. | reverse complement strand
GTTCGATGATCACGGCATGCTGTTGTTCAACGACATAGCAGGCGTTGGGAAGCAGTAACAACAAAATGATGATGGGAATCAAAAGGCTGGTAAGGGCGGCGATGATACCGGACAACAGCATGGTCTCTCCTCTGATAGGCATACGTTGGCACTAGGATACCCGTCCAAGGAGATCGTGCATAACAAAAAAGCCCCCATTGCTGGGAGCTCTTTCATTCAATGGTGCGGGCGAAAGGACTTGAACCTTCATGGGGTTGCCCCCATACGGACCTGAACCGTACGCGTCTGCCAATTCCGCCACGCCCGCGTGCAGGAATTAGAATAACGGAGCGCCAGCGCGAACGCAAGAACTATTTTTGAAAAAGTTTACGAGCGTTATTGCGTATACATTTGAGGGCCCTCACAGCCCCATCATGAATTTAGCATGCGTCCTCTTCATGCCGTGATTCTCGTAAAACCGGTGAGCACCCAACCGTGCGGCATTTGAGGTCACCTCGATTACCTCGCAGCCCTGCTCTCGTGCACACGCAATGGCCCTCTCAAGCAGCAGTGTCCCGCGTCCACCACCACGGTATCCCTTGTCAACCACGAGCTCGCAAATCTCGGCCACGGGGTGTTCATGGTGAAGCTGCCGCTCGACGCGCACGTTCACAATCCCGACAACGTCATCCTCTTCGAGCACAAAAGCGAAAAATGGCTGTCGGGCAAGCTGCCAGGCAAAACGCTTACAGAACGTCAATCGGTCAAACCGAGTGTCCTCGAGCTGGCACATGAGCTCGTACACCGCGTCGGTATCGGCAACAGTCGCCATTCGAACTGTCATCTCCGGACCCCCTAAGCAAGCAGGCGTTCTTGGTCGAACAGCTGCGCGACGGACTCGCCGGCTTCATCCGGCGTGATGAAACAAGACCCGACGCACTCGGGGGCGCCATAGCGCCCATGGTAATCGCTACCGCCGGTGCACACGATTCCGTACTGCCGTGCAAGTCTAAAGGCCTCTTCGGTCGCAACGGCATCGTTATCGGGATGAAACGCCTCGATGCCCATCAGACCTGCCTTAACAAGTTCGGGGATAGCCCCCCACGAGTCCATCTGCTGGGGATGTGCGAGCACGGGCACGCCTCCCTGTTCGCGAGCAGCCCGAACAACTGTAAGTGCGTCGGGATAGGAAATGTCGCGCTCGGCAATACCGCCATTTTTAAATAGCCGACGATAAACGCACTGATATTCGCCATCTCGATAGCCCAGCCCCGTAAGCGCCTGCATGACATGCTGTTTGTAGACACCAGTACTTGCCCGCGAGACTTCGACCACGTCGGCCACCGATGCTTTTCGCCCGCAGGGGGCCATCCCTTTACGTTCGAGCGTCCATGCCTGCCACAGGGTGTTGGCAGTACGGCGGGCAAGCGTTTCGTTTACCAAGAGCTCAAGCGGGCCAGATTCATCCGCCGTAGCCGCGAGGCCGTAGCAAAGAATATGAATCTTGCGTCCGGTTTCCGAGTCAATGCAAGAAGCCTCAACGCCCGCAATCACGGGAAAACCCATCTTGCGGGCTTCGGCGCGTACGGATGACAGCTGGCGCAAACTGTCGTGATCGGTAATGGCAATACCCGAAAGACCCCGCTCACGAGCCTCGGCAATCAATGCCTGCACCGATTGAGAACCATCGGAATAAACCGAATGCGTATGCAGATCAAATGACCCCTGCACGGATCTATGTTCCTGCATCCGTCCCTCCTATGCCTGGACAAACCCACCAGTCTGCATGTTGTACTCACGATCGCAAACGCCTTCCATGAACTCCAAATCATGGAAGATGCCCAGCATCGTAGTACCTCCGGCCTTGAGTTGCTCAATCAAATCGCGGACTCTGACCTTGCTCGCGTTATCGAGGCTGGCAGTCGGCTCATCCAACAGTAATAGACGTGGACGACGCACCATAGCGCGCGATGTTGAGCCTGAGCTTCTCACCACCCGAGAACGTATTGGGATACAGGTCCCACAGGGGCTTGGGGAAGTCGAAATGCTCGAGCATGCGCGTTGTCTCCTCCTCAATCGCATCTTCATCGGCAAACGCCTCAGCGGCACTCGCGTGCACGATTTCACGGGCCGTGGTACGTGGCACGGCATCGAGGAACTGGGAGACATAGCCAATCTCGTAGTTGCGCAGATAGATCACACGACGTTCATCGAGCGTGGCAAGGTCGACCGGACCAAAGGCCTCGGAATCGTACACGATGTGGCCGCTTTCCGGCAGATTCGTACGATAGATGCACTTGAGAATCGTGGATTTGCCCGAGCCCGAGCGGCCGGTAACGCCCACGAACTCACCCGGCAGCACGCTCAGCGAGATATGTTCACAGCCGCGCACGCGACGGTCGGCGGCATGCAGGGTAAAGCCCTTGGAAAGATCCTCGATCGCAAGGAGTGGGCATACATCGAGCTGATAGAATTCGATTGAATCGCCCATTACTTGTCCTCCGATCCATCCGTACCCGCCACGGCTGCCGGCACGTGGTCGGCGGTCTCGGCGATCGTCGCGGCATCGGTGGCAAAACGGGCAGACATGCTCGGCAGCGCCGGATACCACATACGCGAAACCACACGGCCATCCACCAGCGTCGCCGTGATCACGGGATAGGTGCGCTGGCCTTCCTCAACCTCACGAATGACCAGAATATCGGCTTTCTTGCCCTCTTCCAGACTGCCAACCTGATCGTCGGCATGCACGGCGCGCGCCGGGTTGATAGTGAGCATGGCAAACGCCTCTTCAAGCGGCAGCTTGAAATCATGGTGCAGGGCAAAGGCACTCTGCAGCATTGCCGTGGGATAGTAATCGGAGCACAGCACGCTCGCCACTCCGTTAGACACGGCGTCGCGCGCCGAAAGGTTGCCCGAATGGCTCTTCCCCAGCAAGATGTTGGGTGTTCCCATGACGGTCGACATGCCATGCTCGCGAGCAGCGCGCGCCACCTCTAAACTCACCGGGAACTCAGAGATCGTGCAGCCGAGCTCACGCATAAGATCCAGATGCTCGACCGAATCGTCATCGTGGCTCGCCAGCGCAATGCCGTTTTCACAGGCAACATCGGCAAGATATTTGAGCTGATCAAAGGAAAGCTTGGGTGCCGCCTGCTGAGCGGCGACGATCCGCTCCGCCTCTTCGTCACTCAGCTCGTGATCGCCGCGAACGCTCTTGCGCCAGATCTCGATATCGCGATATTGACCCTGGCCGGGAGTGTGGTCCATAAATGAAAGCTCGTCCACCTCGCCCGAGCGCAAATGCCCCTCAACTTGCTCAACCAGATTGACGTTATCGACCTCGAGACGCAGGTGCAGGCGATGACGAATCAGATGGGCGTTTCGTCCCTCGGTGCGCTTGCAGCCGGCGATAAGCGCCATGATTTTCTCGGTGTTCTCCCAGCGCCGGACCGGCTTGGCGTCCATGATGTCCTGCGCATATGCCGAAAGCGAGTGATACATTGTGGTGATGCCATGGGCGATGAGCTCACGCTCGGCCTCGAACAATGCCGTCGAGAAGTCCATGAGCACCGTCGGGCGCGGCGAGATAACGGTCTCGATATAGTCGGAATGGATATCCACAAGACCAGGCGTGACATAGCCACCATGAGCATCGATAACGCCGGCTCCCGCGGCGGTCGCATCGAATTTGCCTTGGCGTTGAATTGCGGCGATCCTGTCGTCTTCGACCACAAGCTCATAGCCAAAGAGCAGGCGGTCGGGCTGAACAATGATTCCGTTGCGGATGACGTACATCGGCGAACCTCCTAAAGAAGCGAATAGACGAGTTCTTGGGTGTAAGCGTGTTGCGGGTCCTGCATGATCTGGTCGGTCAGGCCATGCTCGATAACCTGCCCGTCAAGCATGACGATAGTGCGGTCGGCAAGCAGGCGAATCACGCCTAAGTCATGGCTCACCACGACCATCGACACCCCCAGGTCACGTCGCAGCGACAAAATCAGGTCGAGCACGCGCGCCTGAACCGAAAGGTCCAAACCGGTGGTGACCTCATCCAAGAACAGCAGCGGAGGACGGTTGGAAAGTGCCTTGGCAATCTGCACGCGCTGCTGCATACCGCCCGAAAACGCGCGCGGCGGATCCTGTTCACGCCGCAAGGGGATGTTCACGCGATCGAGCAGCTCGCGACCGCGATCGACCATGGAGGAAACGTCTCGGATACCGGCAGCGATCTGCTTCTCGGCGATATTGGAAAGGCTCGAGAAGTTCATGCGCAGGCCCAGGTAGGGATTTTGGTAGACCATGCCGAAGATCTCGTCGCGGATAAGGCGTTTTTGCTGACGCGAAAGGTCAAAGCAGTTGCCCCGGCCCTCGTCGTATGCGGCAACGCGCATGTCGCCCGCCGTGGGCTCCTGGTCGAAATAGAGGCACTGCATGAGCGTCGACTTACCCGAGCCGGACTCGCCCACGATGCCCAAAATCTCGCCGCGATGCACCTCGAGCGAGATGTCGCGTACCGCGTGCACCGTGCCGCACACGGGGCAGATGTTGCGCTCGAGTTGGGCATGCGGGTCGCGACAGTAGTCGCAGCCCGCGCCAAAGCGCTTGGCCAGATGGCGAACGGACAAAACCGGAGCCTCATCCTTAAATTCATGATGAACCGTAGCGGGAAGCATCGTCGTGCCTTTACTCATCACTTCCGCCCTCCTCGAGACGCTCTGCGCAATAATCGGTATCGGAGCACTGCCACGCCTTCTTGCCCGTAACGGGATCGATGGTTTGAGTCATATAGACACCCGTCGCCCCACAGATGCAGCAGCGCTTGCCTTCAAAATCCTCACGCACAAAGGGATGGTCTTCGAAGGCGAGCGATTCGACCTTGGTATGCGGCGGCACGGCGTAGATCTTCTTCTCGCGCCCCGCTCCAAACAAAAAGAGATTCTCGGCATCGTTGAGCTTGGGGTTATCGAAACGCGGAATGGGACTCGGCGCCATAACGTAGCGATCCTGCACCATCACGGGATGGTCGGCACCGGTAGTCGTGGAGCCATAGCGCACGATCTGCTCAAAAAGCTCCAGATATGCCCCGGTGTACTCAGCTTCGGCATGCAGACGGCGCGTCACGCTTTCGCGCGCCTCGTAGGTGCGCAGGGGCTCTGGCATGGGAACCTGCAGCACCATGAGTTGTTCGCGCTGCAGCGGACGCTCAGGGATACGGTGACGGCTCTGGATGAGCGTCGCGTCCGCCGTGGACGTGGTGGTCTCGACGCCGGTAGTCTCGTGCACGAGGCTGCGAATAGACACGGCATTGACGCTCGCGTCCGAGCCCTGGTCGATTACCTTGAGCACGTCATCGGGACCGATGCACGACAACGTGACCTGCAGGCCACCCGTACCCCAGCCGCGGCCGATGGGCATCTCGCGGCTGGCGAACGGCACCTGGTATCCGGGAATGGCGACGGCCTTCAAGATGGCGCGGCGAATCTCGCGCTTGGAGCCCTCGTCCAAAAAGGCAAAGTTATAGTTGCGCTGCACGAGAACCGTCCTCCTTCTGTCCCTCGGCGTGATTCATAGAGCGCAAGGCTGCATCGAGCTTGCTTTGGAACGTCACGTAGTGCGGCAGCTTGAGATGGCTGATAAAGCCCGTGGCTTCCACACCGTCGATGTGATAGAGCACGAACTCCTGATCCTGTGTGGGGTAGCGAACGTCGTCGACGCGCAGCGAATGGTCGAGGACGCTCATGGCGATGGCCTTGCTCTCGTCGCTGCCGGTAACGAGGCCGTAGCCCACATCGAGCGCGTTCACATGCTCGCCCGTCTCGGTCACCTCGTCGTTGGCGATCAGGCTTTCGACCTCACAGACCGGGAGTGCTCCCAGATAGTACGCGTCGTCGGCAGAAGCCTGAGAGGGATCGGTTCCGGGGGCATCAATCGTCACCGGCACGCTGCCGCGGCGAAGCTCGCCCACCGTGGGATGGGAAATGCCAAAGCCGCGAATGGCCGCGTACCCGATGGCGACAACCGCCTGCGTGAGGCCACGCGAGAGGGCCTGCAGGATAACGCTGCGCGGCGCCGGCGTGAAAAGCGGGGTCTTGGTGATATCGACGGGCTCGGTGTCGTCGATAGCAACCGGGCGGATCATACCGATCTGGCGCAGGTAATCGCACACCTTGGGCACACAATCGAGAGGCGTGGTCTCGGCCACGCCATAAAAGGCCTCGGCCGCTTCATCCAGACGCTCATCGATGACAGCGCGCGCGGCACGGACATCGGCATCGGTCTCTTCGCTTAGATCAAAATTGATAAGGCGATGGCTGTAATCGCGGGTCGCGCCCAAAATCTGTCCGCCCTCGATATCTTTGAAGGCCGCGGAGATGCGGCGCGAAACGTGCATCTCGCCCGTATCGATCACACGCGATGTATAGAGGCGCTCGAGGGTGGAACGGTAGGCACGCACCAAAAAGACGGCCTCCTCGATAGAACCCGACGCCTGCTTGAGGGCGATTGCAGCAACCTCGGGAGCCCAAACGGAGCCCTCAGACTGCACCTGCTCGACCGCATGCGGCATGGCCTCGATGATGAGTGCGGGATCGAGCGCGCGGCCACCCGCAACGCGCTCGCGCTCAAGCAGCTCAAGCGATGCGGCGATTGCCTGCTCGCCGCCGGAAACGGCTACATATCCCATGATTCAACCTCCCTGCAAGCGCTGGAACGGGGAACGGCGGCGATATGGCCAAACCCGTCTACAAACATCAGGTCGATGCCGCAGGGAAACTCGTCCAGACGCGCAATACGCGAGCGCAAGACATCGCCGCGATCGCACGAGAAGTGCGAAGTGCCGTCAACGCCGGGGCCACCGAGCTCCCAGGAGCTCTTGGTACACGCGTGCGACGCGGAGCCGACGCGCAAACCCTGCGCATCCAGTCCCAAAAGCACCGAGCACTCGACGATAACCGTCGCGCCGCGATGCGGCTGTTCAAGCGTCCCCGCCGTAAGCGCAGCGATTGCACTCGCCGCGCCCTCATCTCGAAAAGCCTCCGGAACGATCACGCACGCAGCTTCGCTCGGCGCCGCAGGAGTCACGTGCGTTCGACTCGCGATCTGCCGGGCAGCACGCTCAAAGCCCGTGGTCGCCATGCAAAAAGTCGTACCGCTATCGAGCAGCATGTCCGCCAACATCAACGTCGCGGGGAATAGGCCACAGCGCTTCGCCTCGACCTCATAGGCATCCGTGACGGATAGGCGGCAAACCTCGCCGGGGCGCGCCATGCAGTCCAGAACCGTACGAAACGTTCCCTGCAGCTCGAAGGCGCGCTCGTCAAGGGACGGATCGCGATCGAAAACCTCATCCTGCTCGTTCATTTGACCACCGCCTGAACACTCATGTCCTGGCCAGACATTTCATCGAACTCGACACGCGACACATAGGTGAGAGCATCCTGTGCAGCCACGCGCTCAAACATGGCAGCACGCGCCTCCTCGACGCGGCGCTCGAGTTCCGCCAAACAAGCCGGCGCCGGATCCATTGCATAAGCGGCATCGATTACCGCGAGCGCACGAGCATGCGCGGCATCGGTTCCCATAAGCACGCCCAGGCCATCGGCCTCGCCAATGCGCACGCGGCTCTCGGTAACAAGCACCTCGCTCAGATAAAAGCGGCTGTTGCGAGCCGTCTCGCGCACCTGACACATCACAAGGCCCTGGTGCGCCGGCACAATATCTTCGGCAGGGGCGGCGGCCTCGACCAGGCCCGCCAGTTCGAGCGCAAGCGCAGGGCCGCTCTCAACCAGGACCTCGGTCCTCTCTCTTCTTGTTAGCATGCAAATCTTTCCTTAGTTATCCGAGTCGATGATGTAACGGCGACGAAGGCGAACCGAGATGAACTCGAGTGCAAACGACACAGCCAGGCATACATAGACAATCACGCCCACCTCGTGCAGGTTGTAGTAGTAGTTGCCTGCCTGATACAGCTGAAAGCCGATACCGCCCGCGCCCGCGAAGGCGCCCACGGCAACCGCGTTGGCAAAATTGATCTCAAAGCGAATAAATGTCCATGAGAGCAGTTTGGTAATGGTTGCCGGACAGATGGCCTGGAACACAATCTGCCAGAAGCTGGCACCGCTCGCAGAGAGTGCCTCGATTACATCTGCATCGATTTCTTCAATCGACTCCGAGTAGCTCTTGGTAAGATACGCGATGGAATGGAAGGAAATTCCCAGCACCGCCGCCTCGGATCCAAGGCCGATGGCCACCGTGAAGACGAGTACCCACAGAATCGTTGGAATCGCTCGGATGATAGCAACGAATCCTTTGACCGCATTGGAAACGAGCGGATTCGAGAGGTTCTCGGATGCCGCCAACGCCAAGAAAAACGAGATGATGGCCGAGATGATGGTGCACAGCACGGTAACCGCAATGGTGACCAACGTGCTCTCGGCAACCTTTGCCCAGCTAAAATGCGCAGCTCCCAACGGCGGGTCAAGCGCTGGTTGGAACATCATGGCGCAGAAATCAGACCAGGTTTGAGCGAGTGCGCGGCCAAGGTCAACCGTGCCAAAATCCATGCGCACAAACGTAACGACCGTCAAGAGGCACAGAATGCCCAGCGTAAGCACGACAGAATAGTTGCGCCCCCGGCGAGACACGAGACGAATATGCCCAGCGTGCGAACGCTCGATCGCACCAGCCGTGGCGGGAGTCAGCTCAAAAGTATCCATTAGATCATCGACCTTCTAGCTGCGTTGGAAATCGCCTCGACCACGAGCACCAAAACAATGGTCACAAGAATCACAAGGCCAGCGCAGTCATACCGAAAAGACGCGTAGTACAGGTTGAAGGCAAAGCCGATACCCGTACCGGTAAGCAAGCCCACCAACGTGGCCTCGCGAATATTGGTCTCGACCATATAGAGTGTCCAGCTCATAAGCTCTGCAACGGCAAGCGGCAGACCCGCCTGAAAGACAATCTGCCAAAAGCTTGCTCCGCAGCTGCGCAACGCCTCGATGGGGCCGCAAGGGATTTCGTCGAGCGTGTCCAGAAAAAAGCGCGTAATCTGGCCAAACGTCGCCAAAAAGAGCGCGAGGAAGCCCGTGAACTCGTTTTGCTTGAACGAAAGGAGCAACAGCAGCGCCCATGCAATCATGGGAACATTGCGAAAGATATTGGCGAAGATGCGGATGACACCGCGCACGATGCCGTTTTCGACACCGACGCTCGAGCAGCCCAGCACCGCAAGAACGATACCCAGCAAGGCCGCGAGCATCGTAGCGGCGATGGAATCGAACACCGTCGAAACCACCTGCGTGGCAATTATGCCCAGCTGTCCTAACGACGATGGCGTAGGGCAAAAGTTCTGCAGCATCCATGCAAGGGCAGCGGGTACCGAACCCAAGGCATATCCAAAGCTGAAATCGCCGACAAGCGATGCCCCCTCGGCAACCAAGACAACGGCCGCAACTACTGCGAGTGCGCGAAGCTGACGCCTTCTAAACCAGCTCAAATCGGGAACCTTCCCCGCTTTCGCATTGCCAAAAGAGCCTGTGGACATGGCGTCGCACTCCCCCGCGCTCATCGCAAGGCTCCAGAAGGAACAGCGGAAGCCATGCCAACAGATGCGGGTGTCGCGCCAGCTTGGGGCCCTGACACCGGAACGGAAATGAAGCCCTCTTCTCCATCGCCGTAAATCACCGCGATCATCTGGGGGGTCAGCTCGGCAGGCGCACCCTCGAACACTTTCGCGCCCGCACGCAAGCCCACGATACGATCGGAAAACTCAAGTGCCATATCCACCTGATGCAGATTGACGATGCAGGTGATGCCATGCTGACGCGTCACGCGGCGCAGATGCTCCATGACAGCACGGCTGCTCTTGGGATCAAGGCTCGCGATAGGTTCATCGCATAGAATGATGCGGGGATCTTGAATAAGTGCGCGGGCGATACCCACGCGCTGCTTTTGTCCGCCCGAGAGCTGATCGGCGCGACGATAGGCAAACTCGCCCAGGCCCACTTCGTCAAGCAGCTCGAACGCACGGAGCTTCTCGGCTTCGCTGTAGAGGCCCAGCGACCCCGCCACAGCACCCTTGTAGCCCAGACGCCCATGCAGCACGTTTTGAATGGCGGTAAGGCGATACACCAGGTTGTAGTTCTGAAAGATCATGGCGATCTGCGCGCGCACGCCACGCAGCTTGTTGCGGCGCAGATGCGTAATGTCCCGACCATTAAAGACAACCGACCCCTCCGTGGGCTCGATGAGGCGATTGATGCAGCGCAAAAACGTCGACTTGCCGGCGCCTGAAGGACCGATCACCGCAACCAGTTCTCCCTCGCCGCAAGCAAAATCTACGCCGGAAAGCGCGTGATGCTGCTCCCGTGCACCTCGTTTGCCCTCGTAGCTTTTGGTCAAATCGCTCACCTGCAAGAGAGGCTGTGCGTTCTGTGGCATTTCCATGCCCTCCCATCAACGTCGAGGCCGGACGCGGATATTCGCGCCCGGCCCGTTTTGGCAGCGGCGAATCGTCTACGCGATGCCGCCCATCTGCACGTGTGCGCGCAGGGACATGCATTAGTCAAGCGCACGAATGGGGTCGTACCAGGAGTCCTCGACCGCGATGAAGCCGGCGGTATCACCCAGGCTCCAAACGGCACCGGTGCCCTCTTTATCCTCGGGGGCAAAGAGCAGTTCGTCTTCAGAGGTCTCCTTGGAGGTCAAGCCCTTGACGAGCTTGTCGATGATCTCCTGCGGGACCTTATCGGTGTTGACGGCGATAGGCCCGTTGAGAACCGGGGTGGACTGGATGATGCCGAACTTCTTGCCCTGAACGCGATCGAAGGGCTGGGGAGCGTCGGCCTTGACGGAGTAGACGGAACCGGCGGCGTTCACGGCGTCGCGCTCGCCCTCGGGGACATCAAGATAGGTGTCGACGTCGACATCGTCGAAGGCGGCAACATCGGCATCACCCTGCAGCAGGTTGACAGCAGAACCGGGGTGAGAGTTACCAAAGAGTACCTGGGAGAAGAAACCCGGGGTACTGAGCTCGTCGGAGGACTTCACGTCGTCCGGGAACGCCTTCATAATGGCGTTGCACGGAACCTTGAAGCCGGAGGTGGAAGTAGCGGAGACAAAGCTCATGCGCTTGCCCTTGATGTTCTTGATGGAATAGCCGCTCTCCTCGGCGCTATCCGCGTAAGCGCTCATCTCGGCCTCGGGCACGCAGATGCGGCTGTAGTACTTGGCGCCGTCGAGCTTGCCATCGGTGTCGGAGGTGGTCACAAGCGGAAGAACCTTGCTGTTCTTCTTCTGGGCCTGGATGAAGCCCTCGGAGCCCATGTTGGCAAGCTGAGCCTTGCCGGAAGCGATAGCCTCGATAGCGACGTTATAGTCGGTGGTGGTCATGAGCTCGACCTTGACACCGGCGTACTTCTCAAGAACCTTGCCAAACTCCTCGCGGCCCGCGTCGAACTCGGAGCTGGACTCGTTGGGCAGCCAGACCATGGTAAGTTTATCGATAGAAGCGGCATCCGAGCCAGCGGTCGCCGCACCACCCTTACCGTCGACGCTGCCGCAACCGACGAGACCGAGGCCGAGCGTCACGGCACTCGCGCCAAAAAGGCCCAAGAAGGACCGGCGAGAAATTTGCTTGTTCTTGATATCTGCCACAATCTTCTCCTTACAACACAAGAATGCACCGGAGGGACCGGGGGTTCTATTTGTCCCGTCCGGCGATGACGTGGTAGATATTAGGGTTGTGGGCAAGCCGTTTTTCGATCAACGGCAATCGCTTGTCATATGCTTGCGCGAAGATGCGGGAACATGACGCGAACCGTAGGCACTTATTATTAGAAACGCCCCGTCGTAAGCTCAAGGGCAGGCATAAGGCAGGTAATAGACCAGTTTTGTCAGCCCCTTGGCAGCCGTTTATAGAAAAAGTTTGCAGGCATTTTCCCAAGCCGCTCGCGCGATTGCCTCAGCATCCTCGCCGGTACGATCGACACGGTCGTTGACCAGCGCGTTTGCTGTGATGGAAATCATTGCCGGCTCGCACTCAAGACCGCGAATGGGCTCCGGCGCCATATAGGGACAATCCGTCTCGAACAAAATACGGTCGAGCGGGGTCGCCGCAAACGCCTCGCGCACGTCGTCGTTGCGCTTAAAGGTGGCCGCGCCGCCATAGGCGATATAGCAGTCCAAACCCACAAAGCGCTCCATCGTGGCTCGATCCTCGCCAAAGCAGTGCAGCACGCAACCGGCCTGAGGCACACCTACCTCGCGAAGCACGTTGTACGCATCAACGTGCGAGGTGCGCTCCCCATCCGAGTCCTCGTGCCGTAGATGCAGCTCCACCGGCACATTGCGGCGCACGGCAACTTCGAGCTGACGTGCCATGCAATCAATCTGCACGCTGTGGGGCGCCGGCGCGATGTCGTCGTCGTAATCCATGTGATAGTCCAGACCGATCTCGCCGATGCCGACGCACAAAGGGTCATCGAGCGCAGCAACAACCTGTGCGTGAATGTCGTCGGTATAATCCGGCGCGCCATAGGGGTGAACGCCAGCGAGATACTTGATCTGCGGAATATCCCGCATCGGCAGAATTTCGCGCACGAGCCAGTCGCTATAGTCCGTCACGCTGCGCTTGTCGGCGATGGGGTCGAGCATCGTCACCAACAGATCGACGCCCGCGGCTTTGGCGCGCACGAGCGTTTCGGGCACTTCTTTGCCCCAAAACGAAAGCAGATGCGCATGCGTGTCGGCAAGCGGTGCCAAGGGCACGGGGCAGGCAACTGTCTTCTTTTTCTTGGTAAACGTCACGCGTTCGGCATTAAGCGTCATGGATTAGCTCCTGGGCCAGGCGGACAAAGTCAGCAACATCGAGCGTCTCGGCGCGCGTGGTGGGTGAGATACCGCAAGCCTCAAAGGCGGCATCGAGCACGTCCTTGGCAAAGCCGTTGGCGCTCATGGAATTGCGGATGGTCTTGCGACGCTGAGCAAATGCGGCGTCAATCACGCGGGCCACAAACTCGCGATCGAGTCCTTCGGGCACCACGCCGTCAACACGGTCGATACGCACGACGGCCGAGTCCACGTGCGGTGCCGGCATAAAGCAACGCGGCGGCACCTCAAAGCGACCCGTCACCTGCGCATACAGGCCGAGCTTTGCCGTATAGCCGCCATAGGTCTTATTGCCCGGCACTGCGGCAATGCGATCGGCAACCTCCTTTTGAACCATGACGACGGCGCGCTTGAGCACGGGCATCGTCTGGAAGAACTGCAGGATGATCGTCGCCGCCACGTTATAGGGCAGGTTCGCGACAAATACCGTCGGCTCACCGCCCGCAACCTGCTCAATCTGCTCCGGTGTCACCCTGAGCGCGTCGCCCATGATAAAGCGGAAGTTGGCATAGTCTGCGGCGTGGGCATCGAGCACCGGCTCGAGCTCGGGGTCGGCCTCGATCGACGTGACGCACGCCGCCTCCTGCAGCAGCGCAAGCGTGAGCGTACCAACGCCCGGACCGACCTCGAGCACGCGCTCGTCACCTGCAAGCTCGGCAAGCTCGCAGATACGCTCGATCACATGATTGTCGATTAGAAAGTTCTGGCCCAGGCGATGCTTGGTCGCAAGGCCAAACTCCTCCAGCAGCTCCCTTGTTTCCGTGGGGTTTGCCAAAGGCGAAGTTGTCATAGTTGCCTCCTTAGCATGATGGCGGCGTCTTGAAACGAAAGGGCATGGACCGTTGCGGCCATGCCCTTACATCTAAACAGCAAATTGCCGATATGGCGCTCGCGCGGTCTCTACGCCAGACGCGGGAACAGCGGATCGCCCTTCTCGACGGGCTGACCACCAGCAAGCAGGCCCCAAGCGCAAATGCCCTTGAGGTCGTCGGTCGCGGCCTCGTTCTCGCAGGACAGGCGGCGCAGGGCCTCGGCAGAGGTCTGAGGCATGAGCGGCATCAGCAGGTGAGCGGCAATGCGGATGGCCTCGAGCAGGTTGTAGATCACAAACGCCAGCTCGTCAGCCTTGGCCTCGTCCTTGGCAAGTGCCCAGGGCTCGGAGTCCTCGATGTAGTGGTTGGCGGCGTGGATGAGCTCCATGACCTCATCCTTGGCTCCGCCGTAATCGAGCACGTCCATCTTGACCATGTAGCGGTCGACCAGGCCATCGGCGATCTTTGCCAGCGGGTTGTCGAACGCATCGAACGATGCGGGCTTGGCGGGCGCGCAACCGTCAAAGTACTTGCCGCTCATGTTGAGCGAACGCGAGATAAGGTTGCCCCAGCTGTTGGCCAGGTCGGCGTTGTAGACCTGCTCCATGCGATCGAAGCTGATGGCGCCGTCGGTACCGGGAACGACATCGGTCATAAAGTAGTAGCGATAGCCCTCGACGCCCAGCATGTCGATAACGTCCTGCGGAGCGATGGCGTTGCCGCGGCTCTTGGACATCTTTTCGGCCTTGCCGGTCTCGGCATTGCGCACGGTCAGGAAGCCGTGGGCAAAGACGTGCTCGGGCAGGGCCTCGCCGATGGCCATGAGCATGGCGGGCCAAATGACGCAGTGGAAGCGGATGATGTCCTTACCCACGATGTGGAACTGCGCGGGCCAGCGATAGGCCAGCTCGACACCGTAGCCGACGGCCGTCATATAGTTGAGCAGCGCGTCAAACCATACATAGGTCACATGGCCCTCGTCAAACGGAACCTGGATGCCCCAGTCAAAGCTCGTGCGACTCACGGAAAGGTCGTTGAGGCCGCCCTCGACAAAGCTGCGAACCTCGTTCATGCGGAACGCAGGCTCGACAAAATCGGGGTGCTCGTCATAGAGCTTGAGCAGCTTGTCCTGGAACGCAGAGAGCTTAAAGAAATAGGACTCCTCCTGCACGCGCTCGAGCGGACGGTGGCAATCGGGGCACAGGTGCTGGCCGACGCTGCCGTACTCCTCGTCGCCCTTCTGGACCTGCGTATCGGTAAAGTAGGTCTCGTCGGGCACGCAGTACCAGCCGTCATAGCTGCCCTTATACAGGTAACCGGACTCCTTCATGCGCTCCCACAGATACTGCACGGCGTGATGCTGGCGCGGCTCGGTGGTGCGGATGAAGTCGTCGTTGGAGATCTCGAGCCTGCTCCAAATCTCCTTGAAGTGC
>CABUHP010000018.1 GCA_902491415.1 uncultured Collinsella sp. | reverse complement strand
AGCGCAGGCTGGCGTCCTCGTAGCCCACGGAGTTGATGGCGGGCAGCGACTCGCGCAGCGTCATGTGCGCTTTCTGGTAGTCGGTCAGCGGTGCGCCGATCAGCTGCATAAGCTGCGTGGACAGGTAGTTGGTGGACAGATCGTCGACCTCGCTCGTTTGGTCGCAACCGGCAACGTCGTAGTTAGCCCAGATGATGTAGTCGGTCTGCCACAAGCGCTCCTGGTGGGTGGCGTCGTCCTCGCCGGTAAACCACTTATCGTTGAACTTGGACGGGAAGAACGGCTGGTGATCGCCCCAGAACACCACGACCACCTTGCGGTCGAGTTTGCTCAAGGCGTTGAGGAAGTAGCGAAGCGCCTGGTCGGACTGCTCGATGCACGAGACATACTCGTCGACATCGGAGAGCGTGCCGTCCTCGACGGTCTTGGTGTCCAGGTCGGTCGTGTCGATGTTCAGGTGCATCTGCTTGTCGACCGGCAGCAGGCCCGTGTCGTAGCCCGAGTGGTTCTGCATGGTCACGTCGAAGATAAACTGCGGATCGGCGTTCTGGTCGAGCAGCTCAAGAATCTTGTCGTAGGTAGCCTGGTCGGTCACCATGCCGCGTAGTGTGTCGGCTCCCTGGAAGTCGTTGATGGACAGGAACCGGTCAAAGCCAAAGTCCTTGTACACGTTCTCGCGGTTCCAGTTGGTTGCGTGGTTGGGGTGCATGGCCGTGGTGGAATATCCGAGCGACTTGAACTGCTCTGCCAGGTTCCCGGTCGTTTCCATGTTGTAGATGGTGTAGGGGTACACGCCCGAGCCCAGGTTGGCCATGGAGTTGCCGGTCATAAACTCAAACTCGGTATTGGCGGTGCCGCCGCCGTAGGCGCTCACGTAGAGCTTACCGCGGCTGAGGCAGTTGGACAGGTTCTTAAAGTACTGCGGGCCCTCGTAGCCGGCGCGCATGTTCTGGTAGATCGAAAGATCCGAGAAGGTCTCGTTCATGATGGCGATGACCGTGGGCTTCTCGCTATCGAACTGCTCCTTTGCGGCGGCGCGCTCGTCGCTCTTGGCTGCGTCGGACTTGTCGTAGGCCTTGGCGTACTTTTTGAGCGTGGCCTTGGCATCGTCGACGGAGTAGTCGGCGGGTTTGGGCGGCTTGATGGACTGCGCTGCGCTAATGAAAGCGGGCAGGTAGCCCTCGCGCCAGTAGCTCTCGAGCGGGCGCCAGGTGTAGACGGTGATGCCGAGGGTGTTGTAGTAGTCGATGAGCGTGACGTGTGCGGTTACACCGCCCAGGCACAGCACGGCGACGAGCAGGTTGGTGAGCAGCATGCGCTTGGCGTTGGCGGCGCCCTTCTGACGGTGCGGTGCCACCAGGCCGGCGTACTCGCACAGCAGCATGGCGATGGCGGTAAAGCCCATGGACAGCACGCAGAACAGCGAGATGGAGAAGGTGTAGCCGGTGCCGGCGACCGCGGCGGCGGTGGAGATGGCCGAAAGGTCGCCCGGCTGGATGGGCATGGATTTAAACGTGATGACGAAGAACTCGGCAATGCCCAGGACAAAGAGGGCAAAGGCCAGGACCGCGGGAGCTGCGCCGTGGCGCTGGAACAGGAAGAACAGGCCGACCATGAGCACGGTGATGATGGCCCACTCGAGCAGGATGCACAGGGGGTAGACCCAGGTAAAGTCGTGGTTGGACGAGACCTCCATGCCCAGCAGCGCAAAGACGCCGGCGAGCAGCAGGCACAGGACGGCGGCGACGAGTGGTTTGCCCACAAAGGCGCCGCGCAGGCGGGCGAGCTTGCCGGTGGGGGCGGGGGCGTCGGGCTTGGCGAACGCAAAGACGCGCGGGGCGATGCGATCGCGGGCGATGCTGGCCCAGGCGCAGCCGGTGAGGATGGCGTTGGTCAGGATGAGCATCACAAAGGCGAGCGGCTCGTTTTGTGCGACGAGGCCAATAGCGCCCCAGACGGTCAAAAAGAGCTGGAACAGGCCAAAGGCGACGCTCCAGGCGAAGGCGCCCTTGGTGACGGTGCCCGACTGAGCGCGAATGGCCTTGGCTTCGCGCAAGACAAGGTAGACGGTCGCCGCAAGACCGACGAGCGAGATGGCGGCAGCGAACATGCTGAGACTCCTCACAAACTAAAACCTACGAAAGCGGGGGTTTACCCGATTGTTACCAAGATATGCGCTGCATTTGCGGGCTGCGCACAACAACCAGCCATATTAACGCGCACGTGTGGCGGTGTGGCGCAATGTAGTGGCGACCTGCGCGATAATGGACGGGAATTACACGGAAACGTAAAGGCTTCTTAAAGAAATGGCGAGGGTAGGGCGATGAGCGAGCAGGTTTGCAAGGCGGACATGGGCGGCGACGGAGCTGCGGTCGTGGATGCGAACGGTTATCCGGTCGAGACGACGGGCAATGCGGTGCTGGACACGTTGGAGCACCGTTCCTCCACGCGTGCCTTCGCGCGTGATGACGACGACCGTCCCGTGGCGGTGACCGACGAGCAGCGGGCGGCGATTTTGCATGCGGCGAGTCGCGCGCCGTCGGCGGGCGCCATGATGATGTATTCCATCGTGAGCATTCGCGAGCAGGCTACGCTGGATCGTCTGGCCGACCTGTGCGACCACCAGCCCATGATCGCCAAGGCGCCCTGGGCACTTATATTTGTGGTCGACTATGCCAAGTGGATCGATCTGTTTGAGCACGTGGGCTGCTTTGAGCCCGAGTTTGTCGAGCGCACGGGCAAGGCGCCCCGCCGTGCACCGGGTTTGGGTGACTTTGCCATCGCGGCCCAGGACGCCGTGATCGCTGCGCAAAACGCCGTGGTCGCCGCCGAGGCCCTGGGCCTGGGGAGCTGCTACATCGGTGATATCGTCGAGAATGCCGAGGAAGTGGCCGAGCTGCTCGATCTGCCTCCGTATACCATGCCGCTGTCGATGCTCATCATCGGCACGCCCCGTAAGGAGCGTCCGGCCATTGCGCATCCCGTGGTGAACCTGGTGCACGAGGAGCGCTACTGCCGCGCCGATGCTGCGACTATGGACGCGCAGGTAGCCGAGATGGACGCGATGTTCCGTCCGCATGCCCGCGTGGTGGGGGAGCGCGTCGTGGACATCTATACCCGCAAGCACACGAGTCCCTTTATGGCCGAGATGAGCCGCTCCATGGAGTGGTGGTTCAAAAATTGGCTCGGAAAATGACGGATGCGACAAAGAGACAGTCCCTTTGTCACATTCCATATCGCCGAGGTGGCTTAAAGGCCGTATAAATGTTTATCTAGCTGGGAAAACAGTGCCATTCAAACATGGGCCGATTACCTATAATTCCTTCGAACATTAAAGTTGGGAGGAAACCGGCTTATGGAACAAAAGGCCAAGGAGGCAGCTTCGCACGCTGCGATTCCTGTGAGCATCTCGGCGATGCTCGTCACGCTGGGCGTGGTGTACGGCGATATCGGCACCAGCCCTATGTATGTAACCAAGGCGCTCGTTGCCGGCAACGGCGGCATCGGAAGCGTCACGGAGGAGTTCGTGCTCGGCGCGCTCTCCCTTGTCGTGTGGACGGTCACGTTGCTGACCACCATCAAGTATGTGCTCATCTCGCTGCGCGCCGATAACCATGGCGAGGGCGGTATCTTTGCCCTGTACAGTCTGGTCAAGCGCTGTGGCAAGTGGCTTATCATCCCCGCCATGCTAGGTGGCGCCGCGCTGCTCGCCGACGGCATCCTCACGCCGGCCGTTACCGTTACCACGGCCATCGAGGGCCTGCGCACCATCCCGGCGGTCCATGCCGTGCTGGGCGATGACCAAGGCCGCGTCGTCGCCATTACGCTCGCCATCATCATCGTGCTCTTCTTGGTACAGCGCATCGGTACGGCCAAGATCGGTCACGCCTTTGGCCCCATCATGACGCTGTGGTTCCTGTTCCTGGGCGGCACGGGTCTGTTCTTTGTCTTCCAGCACCCCGCCGTGCTGCTGTGCCTCAACCCGGTGCGCGGCATCGCCTTTTTGCTGAGCCCCAACAACCACGCGGGCATCATGATTCTGGGCAGCTGCTTCCTCGCCACCACCGGTGCCGAGGCGCTCTACTCCGACATGGGCCACGTCGGCCGCGGCAACATCTACGCTACCTGGCCGTTCGTTAAGTGCTGCCTGCTGCTTTCCTATATGGGCCAGGGCGCTTGGCTTATGAACAACGCTGCCAACCCCGAGCTCATGGGCATTGCCGACCTCAACCCGTTCTACCAGATGCTCGCCCCGGGCCTGCGCCCGTTTGCCGTCGGCCTTTCCACCGTCGCGGCCATCATTGCCTCGCAGGCGCTCATCACCGGCGCATTCTCGCTGGTGTCCGAGGCCAGCCGTCTGGACCTCATGCCGCACATGCAGGTTTTCTACCCTGCCGAGACCAAGGGCCAGCTCTACATCCCCATGGTCAACAACGTCATGCTTGTCGGCTGCGTCATCGTGGTGCTGCTGTTCCAGAACTCGGCGCATATGGAAGCCGCCTACGGCCTTGCCATTACGCTGACTATGATGTGCACCACGCTGCTGCTCTTCTTCTACCTGCACGAGGAGCGCAAGCTCAAGGTTGCTCCGTGGATCTTCGCGGCCTTCTTCCTTTTGCTCGAAGGCTTCTTCTTCGTGAGCTCGCTCACCAAGTTCTTCCACGGCGGCTACTTCACCATCCTCATGGCTGCGCTCATCATGGGCATCATGGTGTGCTGGTACAACGGTACGGCTGTTGAGCAGCGCCAGTTTACGCTGCTGCCGCTGCGCAGCTACCTGCCGCAGCTCAAGCGCCTGCGCGATGATGATCGCTACGAGCGCCTGAGCGACAACATCGTGTACCTGACCAAGGACACCCATACCGATTACATCGACCGTGATATCGTCTACTCGATCTTGGACAAGCATCCCAAGCGCGCTCGCGCCTGGTGGTTCGTGAATGTCGAGACCATGGACGAACCGCATACCTTTGCCTATTCGGTCGAGACGTTCGGCACCGACTACGTGTTCCGCGTGCATCTGTACCTGGGCTACAAGATTAACCAGCGCGTCAATGCCTACCTGCGTCAGGTCGTTCAGGACCTGGCTGCCACCGGCGAGCTGCCGGCGCAGACGCATGACTACTCGGTCTACAAGGATCCGGGCAACATCGGTACGTTCAAGTTCGTCCTGATCCGTAAGCTTCTGGCGCCCGAAAGCGATGTGGAGCCGAGCGAGCGTACGGCCATCACGCTCAAGTACATCATTCGTCGCGCCGCCGGCACGCCTGCACGCTGGTACGGCCTGGAGAATTCCAACGTGAGCTTTGAGTACGTGCCGCTGTTCACCAAGTTCAAGGCCGTGAACAAGATGCAACGCCTGGCTCCCAACGAGCGGCCGTAGTCGACGCTCGAGGTTTGTCTGCGAACGGGCGGGTTTGTATTGACGGGGATTGAGTCCTGGGAGGAAACCATGGATGCAAAGGTGCTTGACGGTTGCGATCTTGCGACCGAGCTGGTACGTGAGGCACGCGCCGACGCCGCCGAAGATCGGTTTTTGACGAACCGTGCCAACATGGATATGGCCGACCGCGTGATCTCGATTGTGGTTACGCTGCTTGTCGCGGCGTGCGTTTGCGCGCTGCTCGCGCACGTGCTGTTTGTCTAGCGACCGCCGGTTGCAAAGGCTATACACTTGGAACCACCACAAGGGAAACCACCACAAAGGTGCCTGTCCCTTTGTGGTGGTTTTTGTTTTTGAGAGAGGGGCGGGGCACTGATGGACGTCCGTACGGACGGCGATATTGCCGATAGCTTTTGGTGGCGGCGCACAACGCTGACGCGCCGCACTCCTCTGTATGACGCCTGCGTATCGGTGGGGCTGCTGGTCGCGGCGACGATTGTGGGCGCGCTGCTCGACCATCCGGGTCTCGCGCCGAGCATCATGATCGTCTATGTGTTCGCCGTTCAGCTGTGCGCATTCTTTACCTGGAGTCGCCTGTATTGCTTGCTGAGCTCGGCTGCCGCCGTGGCGCTCTACAACTTCTTGTTTGTCGACCCGCGCTACTCGCTGTCGCTTATCGACCGCGGCTATCCCGGCATGTTCTTCATCATGTTCGTGGTCTCGCTTGTGTCGAGCTCGATTGCGTTGGCCCTGCGCCGCGCCTTGGCACAGGCTGCCGCCAGCGACCGCCGCACGCATATGGTGCTCGAGACCAACCGCATGCTGCAGCGGTGCGCCGACGAGCAGCAGATCGTTCACGCTATGGCAACGCAGCTGGCGCGTCTTTCGGGCTGTCCGGTCGTTTGGTACAGCGCCGATGCCGAGGGCGATGACCTGCTGCCGCGTGCGACATACACGGCCGTGGGCGATGCCGCACCGGTGCACGAACTGGCGCCGCAGATGCCGCCGCGGCTCTCGGCGTCCGCCTATGTGGGAACGCCGCTCGACGCCACGTTTGGCGGCTCGGCGTTTTATGGCATCTACCTGACGGTTCGCACGGGTGACGGCTTCGTGCGCTCGGGCGACCCCGCCTCGGTGGTGGGCGTGCTGGCTATCGTTGCCGAGCCCGACGTGCTGACGCACGAGGAGCGGACACTTGCCGATGCTATCGTGAGCGAAGGCGAGCTGGCGCTCGATCGCGCCCGCGCCATGGAGGCCCGCGAGGAGGCGGCGGTGCTTGCCAAAAATGAGCAGCTGCGCGCCAACCTGCTGCGCTCCATCTCGCACGATCTGCGCACGCCACTTACCAGTATTTCGGGTAATGCCGACGTGCTGCTCGACCAGGGCTCGACCGGCACCGCCGTGCTCGACGCCCAAACGCGCCGCGGCCTGCTCCTGTCCATTCGCTCGGATGCGCAATGGCTCAACGCCACCGTCGAGAATCTGCTCGCCATCACCAAACTCGAGGGTGGCGGCATGCATCTGTCGACTACGCTCGAGCTTATGGACGATATCGTCGAGGAGGCGCTGCGCCACGTAAGTCCGGCCGTGCGCGAGCATGACCTTAAGGTGGTGCCGTGCG
Organism: uncultured Collinsella sp.; assembly: GCA_902491415.1. Classification (GTDB taxonomy): domain Bacteria; phylum Actinomycetota; class Coriobacteriia; order Coriobacteriales; family Coriobacteriaceae; genus Collinsella. The sequence continues at coordinate 8,312 of CABUHP010000018.1, read as the reverse complement.
ACGAGCCGGCGCTCGTTAACGTCGATGCGCGCCTGATGGTGCAGCTGGTGGTCAATCTGGTGAACAATGCCATCACCTATACGCCCGCAGGCTCGCATATCGTGATTTCGATTGGCGTCGACGATGGACGCGTGGCGTGCTCGGTGGCCGATGATGGTCCGGGCATCGCACCCGAGGACCGCGAGCGAATCTTTGAGTCGTTCTACACCGCCAACCACGGTTTGGCCGACAGCCACCGTAGTGTGGGCCTGGGGCTTTCGCTCTGCCGCTCCATTGCGCTGGCGCATGGCGGTAGCATAGAGGTTGCCGCGGCGGACCCGCACGGCTCGGTCTTTACGATTGAGCTTCCCGTCGCCGACGTTTCGTTTGATAAGGAGTAGCGCTGTGCCGAACTCTGCCGTAAAACCGCTCATCTTGGTCGTTGAGGACGACCCCGCTGTCCGCAATCTTATTGTTGCCGCGCTCGAGGCGCACGGCTTGCGTCATATGGCCGTGGAGACCGCCCATGCCGCCATCGCTGCCGCCTCATCGCAGGCACCGAGCATTGTGCTGCTCGACCTGGGTCTGCCCGATATGGACGGCGTCAAGGTGGTGGAGTCGGTGCGCACATGGTCGGGCATGCCGATTATTGTGGTCTCGGCGCGCAGCGAGGATGCGGACAAGATTCGCGCGCTCGATGCCGGCGCCGACGACTACCTGACCAAGCCGTTTTCGGTCGAGGAGTTGCTCGCGCGCATCCGCACGACGCTCAGGCGTCTTTCGTATGCACAGACGGGCGGCGTTGCCTCCGAGGGCTCGTTCGATACCGGCGAGCTGCATATCGATTTTGATGCCGGCATCGCCACGATGGATGGCGAGGAACTGCACCTGACGCCGATCGAGTACAAGCTCTTGTGCCTGCTGGCGCACAACGCCGACAAGGTGCTGACGCACCAGTTTATCCTGCACGAGATTTGGGGTACGGCAACTAAGAGCGACCTGGCGAGCCTGCGTGTCTTTATGGGCACGCTGCGCAAGAAGATCGAGTCCGACCCCGCGCACCCGCGCTATATCCAAACGCACGTGGGTATCGGCTATCGCCTGGTCACCCAAGGCTAGATCGCCAACCACCATCCCAATATGAGTTGCGGTGAAATAGTTCCTATTTGGTCCTTTACCAGGCATTTTTAGGAACTATTCCACCGCAACTTTGTTATTTGCCCTTGGGCTTGCTGGCGTAGAACTTTTTCTTTTTGGGCTTGCCGGCGGGGGAGGGCTTGTCGTCGCCGCGTGGACCTCGGTCTCCTGCCTGCGCGTGCGCGGGCGCTGCCGCGCGAGGCTTGCGGGCCTCGGGGTTGCGCAGCTCCTCGGTTCGCTCGGCAATCTCCTCGGCGCTAAAGCCGACCTCGGCCATGGCATCTTCGATGGGCAGGCGGCGCACGATATAGCAGTGGTGCACCTTCTGGTTGCGCGCGAAATCCTCGGGGATGGTCTGTGCCGTAATGTCCTCCAGCACGACGCCCGCTCGTGCGAGCTTGCGCGTCTCGGGGCGGAAGCCGCGCAGGTTGCAGCTAAAGATGGCATGGCCGCCCTGTGCGAGCAGGCGCGACACGCCGGCCAAAAGCTCAACATGGTCGCGCTGGACATCCCAGGTGCGACGGCCCATCTTGGACGAGTTCGAGAACGTGGGCGGGTCGACAAAGATCAGGTCCCAGCGGTTGCGCGTCTGGCGCTGGTCACGAATCCAGGCGAGCACGTCATCGCGCACAAAATGATGCTGCGGCCCCACAAAGCCGTTCTGACGCATATTGCGCTCGGCCCAGTCCAGATAGGTGTTGGAGAGGTCGACCGTCACGGTCTCCTCGACGCCGCCGTCGGCTGCGTAGCAGGTGGCGGTGCCGGTGTAGGCAAATAGGTTGAGGAAGCGGCGCGCCTGCTTGGCGTGCTCGCGCACCAGGTTGCGGGTGACGCGGTGATCCAAGAAGATGCCCACATCCAGGTAGTCGTCAAAGTTGACGGCAAAGGTAAGGCCGCCCTCTTCGATGAGCGGCAGACGGCGGCGCGCGATGTTGGCGCGCTCGCCCGATGCGCCCTTGCCGGCGCCCTGCTTGCCGTACTGCGAGCCGCCGCGCGAGCGCATGCGGGCCTTGGCGTGCACGTGCTCGGCCGGGACGTCCAGGATACGCGGCGCGATGGCCAAGATGTCGAGCATGCGGGCCTGGGCCAGTGCGGGGTCGATGGTCTTGGGCGCGGCGTATTCGGCGATGACGAGCCAGCGGCCCGGCGTCTGCGGGCAGCCCCCGTACAGGTCGATGGCGGCGGAGTAATCGGGCAGGTCGGCATCGTAGACGCGGTAGCTGCTCACGCCCTCGCGCTTGGCCCACTTGCGGCGCAGACGGGCGTTCTTGCGCAGGCGGTTGGCGAACTGTTCGGACTCGGGGATGAGCACGGGCAGCGGCTTGCCGTCGCCCAGGTCGAGCATGGCGGCAGGCTCGGGCATGGGGGTGCCGGCGGCTTCGTCGTTGGCTTCGTTGGCATCCCCAACTTCGGCCTCGGCATCCGCACTGGTCGAAGCCTCAAACGCCGCGGCGGCGTGGTCGAGCGAAGGCCAGACTTCGACGGTCGCCTCCTCGTTATTGGGCATGACGGCGATCGAGCGCTCGGGCTCGGCGTGGAGCGCGCGGGCCAGCAATCCATCGCGGGTGAGCGCGGCGACCGGCGCCGCGGAAAGCTCGGGCGCGCGGCGCAGCTCACCGACCAGCGTCATGGCGTCGTGCATGAGCGAAAGCGGGGTCTCGGTGGTGTCTGCGACCACGGCAGCACCGGCGACGGCGCCCGCGTGGTCCAGCACGGCGGCGGACTTGGCGGCGCAAAAATCGACAAAGCGCTTGTAGCCGACACACTTAACCATGCGCTCGGCAGTCTTGCGGGCGGCGGAGTCAACATCCACGGCCACGATGCGTGCCTGGCGCTCGCGTGCTGCCGCCTCGCGCTCGCGTGCCTTGGCAAGCAACTGCTCCCACAGAGCGGCGTCGTGCAGCTGCCAGCCCTCAAAGCCCCAGCGCTCGCGTGCGGCGCCTGGGGCGCGGTCGGTCAGAATGTTCACGGCCTCCAACAGCAGGCCGCCGCCGGCGCACGAGGCGTCGACCAGCGTGGGCAGGGCTTTGTTCTCGTAATCGTCGGCCGTCAGCTCGCGCTCGCACAGTGCGGTCCAGCCGACCTGCGCCAGCACCAGGGCGGCGTAGTCGGGGCGCAGCACGTGCGCGCCCTCGCCGGCGCGGGTCGCGGCGGGTGGCAGGCGCTTGAATAACGGGTCGCCCGAAAGGTCCAGGCTGATGCTCGCACGGCGCTGACGCAGCGAAAGCAGCAGGTGAACGTCGGGATCGGCGGCGTCGACATCGGCGCGACGGCCCGTGGTCTCGGCCAGGCGGTCGCACAATGCGTCCTTGGCGCGCAGGGCCGAGAAACGCGTGTTGCGCAGCTGCTCGGTCACGCCGCGGGCTGTGATGGCGATGGTGGCGCCGGGGCGGACGATGCTCTCCCAGGCAATGTCGTAAACGCTATCGTACAGCTCATCGGCATCCTGCGCCTCAAAGCGCCCGACCACCACGAACACGCGGCTCGCCAGGCGCGACCACAGGCACGCGCGATAGCCCTGCTCAAGCTCGCCCTCAAACGTAGCGCGGCCCTTCAGGCGGCGGACATGCGAAAGCCCGAGGCGTTTAAGCTCATCGGCGAGTGCGGACTCAAAGCCCTCGGGGCAGCTTGCGTAAAATTCCATGGGTGACCTCTCTGGTTGCGTCGCTCCATTATATGATGGATACTTCGTTTACTCTCGCCCCCGAAAGGAACCCATATGATTGATGCGTGCCCCGATTCCGCCGTGCTCTTTTTTGACGTGGACGGCACGCTGACGTCGTTCGATCCCGACAACATGACCGACAAGGACTTTTCGGCGGTTCACCCCTCGCAGGCGGTCGTCGAGGCGTTTCATCGTCTGCGCAACGCGGGACACCAGGCATTTATCTGCACGGGCCGCCCCCTGTGGCTTATCGCCGATAGCCTGCGTGCGCTCGACCCCGCGGGCATCGTTGCCATGGCGGGAGCCACGCTCGAGATCGAGGGACGCGTGGTACACGAGGACTGCTTTGGCGAGGGCGTTATCGAGGAGCTTGCACGCCGTATGGCCGCGGCAGGGATTGAGGCCTTTTTCGAGACCAACGTGGCTACTTTTGCCCTGGAACCCGCGGGTGTTGAGCAGTCGTCTCTGATCGGCACTTCTGTGGCGCACAGCACCGAGGAGATGCGCGTCGACGGCAGTCTGCGCGTGGGCAAGGTAGGCCTCACTGCGCCCAGTTTGGCTCGCGTAGCCAACGATGATGGCTTTATCGATCGCGAGTTTGAGCTGTGCAACACCGGTGGTCAGAATCGCGAGCTGAGCCCCAAGGGCATCGACAAGGGCGTGGGCGTGGCGCGAGCGCTGGAATACCTGGGTCGCACCGGCAACGCGCGCACCTTTGGCTTCGGCGATTCGGGTAACGACCTGGGCATGCTCGCTGCGGTCGAGACGGCTGTCGCCATGGGCAACGCCATGCCCGAGGTCAAGGCGGTCGCCGACTACGTGACTGATGATGTCGCACACGACGGCACCGTCACAGCGATGCAGCATTTCGGCCTCATCTAATGAATCCCACGTTCTGACGTTTGCTCAAACTGCGACTCTTTGCTTTTGCATGCTCAATCGATTTATCAATCCAAACACTGAGGTGTTTATACCGTTCGCCGAGAAGATAAAAAACCGCAGCTCACGCCTTGATAAACGTAGGTAAAGTGTTTAGCAGTTTAACGCCCATGTGCAAGCGAAAGGAATCAGGCAGATGGCAATCAAGGTGTTCGCTGACGGTGCAAACCTCGAGGGCATGCTCGACATGTACGAGAACGGCAACGTTCAGGGTTTCACGACCAACCCGTCCCTTATGAAGAAGGGCGGCGTGACGGATTACCGCGCGTTTGCCAAGGAGGTCCTGGCCCACATCACCGATGTGTCCGTCTCGTTTGAGGTCTTTGCCGACGACGTCGAGACCATGGAGGTCGAGGCGCGCGAGATCGCTACCTGGGCCGAGAACGTCTACGTCAAGATTCCGTGCGTGACCACCAAGGGCGAGTCCACCGCCGAGCTGGTGCGCAAGCTTTCGGCCGACGGCATCAAGGTCAACGTCACCACCATCTTTACGCCTACGCAGGTTGATGAGATGGTCGAGGCCGTCGACGCCGAGACGCCGTCCATCATCTCGCTCTTTGCCGGCCGCATCGCCGATACCGGCGTCGACCCCATTCCGTTTATGACGGAGTCGGTCAAGAAGGCCGCCGCAAAGCCCAACTGCGAGGTCCTGTGGGCGTCCACGCGCGAGCTCATCAACATTTACCAGGCCGAGGCCTGCGGTTGCCAGATCATTACGGTGCCCAACAGCATCCTGGCCAAGCGCAAGAACATTGGTCGCGACCCGTACGAGGTCTCGCTCGATACCGTGCGCGGTTTTGCCAAGGATATCGCGGCGCTCGGTTTCCATATCCTGCCGTAGCGCGAACACCGACTGTATCGTGGGCTGTTCGCCCCGGCCTTTCCTTTCCCTATCGCTCACGCGCTCCGCGAGGGTCGCGCTAGGCAAAGGAAAGGCCGGGGTTGCCGGCACGAGCTTGCCAGCAAGTTGGCGATTGGCTTCCATATCCTGCCGTGGGCAAAGGTACCCCCGCCTGCGCCGTGCAAAATTGAGAGTATTCAGCAAGGTAAAGGTCTTTATCAGTTAACCGAAGCATGGAACGGCCCCCGTTTTGGCTCTGACGACGCTAAAACGGGGGCTGTTTTTTGCTTTTTCGTCTCTGAGGGGCATCCGGAACGGTGGAATTTGCAGAATACTCGCGATTTTGCACATCGCTACAGGGGGTACCTTTGCTTTGGCGGTTTACTTGCCCTGCACCATGGTGAGCGAGATCTTCTTGCGGTCGCGATCGACCTTTTCGACCCACACCTTGACCGTGTCACCGACGCGCACGACGTCGCTGGGGTGCTTGACAAAGCGGTTGGCCAGCTTAGAGATATGTACGAGGCCGTCCTGGTGCACTCCCACGTCGACGAAGGCGCCAAAGTCGACGACGTTGCGCACCGTGCCCTTGAGCTCCATGCCGGGTTCCAGGTCGTCGATGGAAAGTGCCGAGCGGCTAAAGACCACCTCGGGCGCGTCGTCGCGCGGGTCGCGGCCGGGCTTCTTGAGCTCGTTGACGATGTCGATGAGCGTGAGGGTGCCGCAGTTCAGGTCACTTGCCAGCGCCGAGATACTGCCCAGACGGCGCTCGATGTCGGGCACGCCGCCGCGGCTGAGCTCGCTGGCTTTAACGCCGGCGCGTTCCAGGACGGACGTGGCCACCTCGTAGCTCTCGGGGTGGACGCTCGTCGCGTCGAGCGGGTTCTTGCCGCCGCTGATGCGCAGGAAGCCCGCGGCGTTGAGGTATGCCTTGGGTCCTAGTTTGGGGACCTTCTTAAGCTGGCGGCGATCGGTAAAGGCACCGTTTTCCTCGCGGTAGGCCACGATGTTTTTGGCCACGCTCGGCGTGATGCCCGATACGTATCCCAGCAGGCTTGCGCTCGCGGTATTCACGTCGACGCCCACGTGGTTGACGACGTCCTCCACCACATGGCCCAGGGTGCGCGAAAGCTCGGCCTGGTCAAGGTCGTGCTGGTACTGGCCAACGCCGATGGACTGGGGCGGGATCTTGACGAGCTCTGCCAGCGGGTCCTGTAGACGGCGGCCCAGGCTCATGGCGCCACGCACGGTGACGTCCAGATCGGGATACTCCTGGCTGGCGAGCTCGGAGGCGGAGTACACCGATGCGCCGGCCTCGTTGACGATGGTGTATCGCAGCTCAGGCGCCTGCTCGGCGATGAACTCCGAGACGACTTCCTCGGTCTCGCGGCTGGCGGTGCCATTGCCGATGACGATGGTGTTGACGCCGTCCTTCTTGACGAGGCGGGCGAGCTCGCGCTTGGTGCCGGCGACGTCGTGGCGCGGCTTGGTGGGGTAGACCACGCCGTGGTCGAGCAGCTTGCCGGTCTCGTCCATGACGGCGACCTTGCAGCCGGTGCGGTAGCCCGGATCGAGCGCGAGCACACGGGCGCCGCGCACGGGGCGTGCCGAGAGCAGGCCCTCGAGATTCTTGGCAAAGACATTGATGGCCTCGGTCTGCGCGCGGACGGTGAGTTTGGCGCGGGCCTCGCGCTCCAGCGAGGGGGCCATGAGGCGCTTGTAACCGTCAGCGATGGCGGCATCGAAGATGGGAGCAAACACGCCCTGGCGTCGGGGCCAACGGCTGCCGAGGCGTGCCGTGGCGGCAGCGCCGTCGACGTTCATGCGCACGCGGAGCTTGCCCTCGCGCTCACCGCGGTCGATAGCCAGCACGCGGTGGTTGGGTATACGGCGCAGCGGCTCGTCAAAGTTGTAGTAGGGCTCGTAGGGAGTCTTTTCGGCGGGGTCGGTGGCCTCGACGACGATGTCGGCGGTGTTTTGCGTAAAGGCGCGCAGATCGGCGACGTTCTCGGGGTCCTCGGCCACCGTCTCGGCCACGATGTCTGCCGCGCCGGCGAGCGCCTTCTCGGGCGTGTCGAAGCCGGCCTCCTCGTTGACGTATGCCGCGGCGGCGTCGAGTGCGCTGCCCTTGGCCGAGGCCTGCATGATGACCATGTTGGCGAGCGGCTCCAGGCCGGCCTCGCGGGCCTTTTGCGCGCGGGTCATGCGCTTTTTGCGGTAGGGCTTGTAGAGGTCCTCGACACGCTGGAGCTGCGTGGCCTCGCGAATCTGCTGTTCGAGTTCGGGCGTGAGCTTGCCCTGGGCGTCGATGAGCAGAATGACGTCCTCTTTGCGCTGCTCAAGATTGCGCAGGTAGGACAGGCGCTCGTCGAGTGCGCGCAGGGCGACGTCGTCCATGCCACCCGTGGCTTCCTTGCGGTAGCGCGAGATAAAGGGAATGGTGTTGCCCTCGTCGATGAGCTTGACGGCTGCCTCGATGTTGTCAGCCTTAAGGTTGAGCTCGCGGGCGAGCTGGGCGATAAGATCCATGGGACTCCTTGCGTTTAAGGTGCGTTTGCAGCACAGGGCTACCAAGGATACCACCCGTCCCAAAAGACTGTTTTGGGCCCGCGTCACGAAAACGGCCTATCTACTACGTTTAACCCATATGGGTCGACCATTCCCCGGTTTTCAGAGAATACGCAAGCCGTCTACCTGCACTGATAATTGTCCTTGGGGGAAGCGGGCACTGCGGGGGCGCGTCAACAGCGC
>CABUHP010000017.1 GCA_902491415.1 uncultured Collinsella sp. | reverse complement strand
CTCGTGCCCAATTCCGTTGTATTCGTTGTCGACTCCGGCTGCCGGGCAATATAGGTCACAGATGGCATAGGGGATGCCCGAGGACATGTTGACCGCAAGGGTGTCGAAGTCGATTCGATAGTTGAGTAGCAGGCCTCCCATGGGCGGGCTGCAACATCCGAATCCGTCAAAGCGCATGGGCGCTCCGAGAACGGCAAACATTAGGGATTCGGCTGGGGATGCAGATCCGGGTCGGGCGAGCTTGACTGCCGTGCGAAACGAGGTGTATGAGCTACTTTTGGCGAAGCGTGCGACCGCCTCGAGCTCTTCGATGGTCGTGGCGGGCTCGCATTTGTAGTGTGCCTGTTCGTAGCGGGTTTCGTTCTGCTGTTCGGTCGCCGACTGGTCGCCCCGGCAATCGAGGTCGTCCATCGCTTCGTAGTCATCGCCCTTGGGCCAGATGTCGTCATAGGCAATGGGGTATGTTGCCCCGGGAGGAAGGGAGTAGGTTCCGAGCAGCTCCATAAGGAGCATCAAGGTTTTGGCGACTGATTCATTTTTGGAACAAAGCATGGCTGTCATGGCAGGAGACGTTGCGTAGATGTCGGCCTCGACGTGCATAATTGCACCTTCAGGAAGAGGAGTGGAGAGAATATGCTGAAGAAGTTGCTTGTCGGGGCGCCTGTTGTCTTCGTTTGAAACGAGAAGATCGAGCAGTTCGGAATCATCTTCATTCCAGGCGTCGAGTATCGAAAGTGCGCCAAAGTCTATCGCGTCATTGTTGGGAATGCAGCCAGCCAAGGCCTGTGCTTGCTGTTCGCTATCAACGGAGTCCCAGGGTAGGGCAGAGTACGCCCGTCGTGCGCGACGAATTGCGCGGAGGGCGGAGAGATGTGAAATCACGGTCGTCATAGCTATAACGTACTAAGTTGGCGGCAGAATGCGACCGCCATACCGTTCTTTTCGCTCAGCGGGGCGCTGCGCGCCATGAACGGCTGGGGGTTATGAAATCGGTGGAATCGGTTGAGGGGATTGCAGGAAATTGAGCTCTGCCGCGAAGGTTGACGATAGCTACTGGACAGTTAGTTCAGATACGTATAAGACGGCGGGCGTTCGAGGCGTTTCTAAGGGCTTTCGAGGGCGATTTGAGGGTAAATATGCGGCGGTCGTACTCGAAAGCGATGAGCTTTGGGCAGTATGGCGTTCGCCGGGGAGCTCAGAAGGCTCAGAACGGCCTTTGGAGCTTTAAAAAAATACGTATCTGAACTAATTGTCCAGGGAAGGTTGTCGAGGGGTAGAAAAAGGGTCGGAAGCGAGCTTCCGACCCTTTAAAAACACCAAAGATGATGAGGTGCACGCTGGATTACAGCGCGAAGTCGCCGCCGACGAGCGTGGAGACGGGCTCCTCGTGGTAAACGGCGGAGATGGCCTGAGCGAACTCCTCGGCGACCGAGATGGTCTTGATCTTGCCGCCGACCTCGACGGGAATGGCGTCGGTGACGAGGCACTCGACGATCGGGGCGTCGTTCAGACGCTCGATGGCCGGACCGGAGAAGATACCGTGGGTGGCGCAGACGTAGATATCGCCAGCGCCCATAGCCTTGAGCTCCTTGACGTTGGCGCACAGGGTGCCAGCGGTGTCGATCATGTCGTCGTTGATGATGCAGGTCTTGCCCTTGATGTCACCGATGATGCCCATGACCTCGGCGGCGTTGTGGCGCGGACGGCCCTTGTGGGCGATGGCCAGGTCGCAGCCGAGCATGTCGGACAGCTTCTTGGCGGCCTTGGCGCGGCCCACATCGGGGGAGACGACAACCAGGTTGTCGGTGTCGAAGTTCATGGCGTTGTAGTACTGGCCGAACAGCGGCAGTGCGGACAGGTGGTTAACCGGGATGTCGAAGAAGCCCTGGATCTGGCCCTGGTGCAGGTCGAGGGTGATGATGCGGTCGACGCCGGCGCGCTCGAGCAGGTTGGCGACGAGGCGGGCGGTGATGGGCTCGCGCGGGCCGGCCTTGCGGTCCTGGCGGGCATAGCCGTAGTGGGTGATAACGGCGGTGATGGAGCGGGCGGATGCGCGCTTGGCGGCGTCGGTGGCGATGAGCAGCTCCATGAGCATGTCGTTGACGTTGCCGCCGGCCACGGACTGAATCAGGAAGACGTCGGCGCCGCGGACGGTCTCGTCGTAGCGGGCGTAAATCTCACCGTTGGCGAACTGCTTTAGCGTAAGGCCCGAAAGCTCGACCCCAAGGTACTCAGCAATCTTCTGAGCGAGGGGACGGTTGGAGGAACCGGAATACACGCGGATGGACTTGCGCATATTCTCCGACTTCTCGGGATCATTAATCGGCATTACCCTTCTCCTTTATACATCGAATGCCATATAGATGCCTTTTTGCATTGTAACCGCGCGGCGGGGTTTATCGAGTCTTGATAACGTCTTTACCGTCAACGGACACGAACCGACCACTCATCCGGTTGCGCAGGTCACGATAGAAAAAGGAGCCGCCCCCATGGGAACAGCTCCTTAGATGCTTGGTAAAACGTTATACCTCGTCGTCCTCGTGCAGACGGCGGCGATAATCGGCGGCCCAGCCCTCAATGTTTACCTGACGGGCGCGGCCCAGGCCAAGTGCGTCGGCCGGGACCGGCTCGGTGATGACGGAGCCGGCGGCCACGAGCGCGCCGTCGCCGATCTGGGCGGGTGCGACCATCATGGTGTCGGAGCCGATGAAGGCGTCCTTGCCGATGACGGTCTTGTGCTTGTGCACGCCATCGTAGTTGCAGGTGATGGAGCCCGCGCCCACGTTGACGCCGGAGCCCATGGTGGTATCGCCGATGTAGGACAGGTGCGGCACCTTGGAGCCCTCGCCGATCGTGGACTTCTTGATCTCCACGTGCGTGCCGGCCTTGGATCCGTCGAGCATGTGGGTGCCCGGGCGCAGGTAGGCGCGCGGGCCGCAGTCGACGCCGTTCTCGATGACGGCCTCGATGGCGATGGTTTCATCGATGGTGCAGCCGCTGCCGACGGTAGTGTCGGTGAGGCGGCTGTTGGGGCCAAGCTGGCATTCCTCGCCCACGGTGACGTGGCCGATCAGGTGCGTCTGCGGCCACACGACGGTGTCGCGGCCGATGACGGCATCGGGGCCGATCCAGGCCTGCGTGGGATCGATGAACGCGACGCCCTCGGCCATCCAGCGCTCGTTGATGCGGTCGCGCGCGATGGCGGTGAGCTGCGCGAGCTGGATGCGGCTGTTGACGCCCAGGCCGTCGCGGTAGTCGTCGCAGTGGAAGATGGAGACCGCCTGGCCGTGACCTTTGAGGATCTCGAGCATGTCGGGCAGGTAGTACTCGGATTGCGCGTTGTCGTTGCCGATCTCGTTAATGTGGGCGGCGAGCTGCGCGCCGTCGAAGGCGTAGCAGCCGGCGTTGCACTCCAGCAGCGTGGCGGCCTGCTCGGGCGTGCAGTCCTTCTGCTCGATGATGCGCTCGATCTGGCCGTCGGCGCCCAGCTTGATGCGGCCGTAGCCGAAGGGGTCGGGCGGGGTCATGGTCATGACGGTGCAGGCGAGCTCGCCGGTAGCGACGGTCTGTGCGAACTTGGCGACGGTGTCGGCGGTGATGAGCGGCAAGTCGCCGTTGAGCACGACGACGGGGCCTTGCGTGATGCCGCAGGCCTCGAGCGCGACCTTCACGGCGTGGCCGGTGCCCAGGCGCTCGGTCTGCTCGACGCACTCGACCTTGGTGGCGCTGTTGGCATAGGCGCCGTCGATGAGGGCGCGCATCTCGTCGGCGTGGCTGCCGATGACGACCACGACGCGGCTGCAGCCGGCCTTGATGGTGGCGTCGACGATCCACTGGACCATGGGCTTGCCCAGGATCTTGTGCGAAACCTTGCAGTGGTTCGACTTCATGCGGGTGCCCTCGCCGGCAGCGAGGATAATTGCGGTTGCGTCCATGTGATCTCCTGTTACGTTATAGAGACGTGTGTTTGGAAACGATACACGGCGCAATATGATACCGCAGGCATATGTTGAGCGCGTAGCGATTGGCTCATGGCGGCCGATGTCGGTGCCGCCGGCGTGGCGTTTGCGCTGCTTGCGTGCGGCGTTGGCGGTGCTGCGGAGCTGTCGTTTGAGCGAGGGGACGGGGGTGCCCGTGGACAACATACAAGAGGAGTTTGGCGGCGAGCCCGTCGCGGCATTCTCGATGTCGCATCCGGCTGTGCCGGCCCTCTACATGGTGCTGACGCTGGGGCTCACCATGTTCTCGATGCAGCCGGTGCTGATTGCGCTGTCACTTGCGGGCGGGCTGGCGTATGGATTTGCGACGCGCGGGGCTGCCCGCACGCTGGGCGCACTCCGCTGGCAGCTGCCGGTGATTTTGATTATCGCGCTGGTCAATCCGCTGTTTAGCGCCTCGGGCTCGACGGAGCTGTTCCGTATTGGCATGCGCGCGGTGTATCTGGAAAGCATGGTATACGGCCTGTGCATGGGCGGGCTGTTTGTGGCGAGCGTGCTGTGGTTTGAGGCCGCGGCGTCGATGCTCGAATACGACAAGGTGCTCGCGCTGCTGGGCAATGCCGCACCGGTGATTGCGCTCATGATCTCGATGTGCATGAGGCTTATCCCGCAGTTTTTACGCCGCGGTCGTACGGTGCTGGCGGTGCAGGATGCGATTGATGTGCCGGGCCGCGCGCCCACCGATCCCGTGCGATCGCACCTGCGGGCGTCGAGCGTGTTGATGGGCTGGGGCATGGAAGATTCGCTGGAGCGCGCGGACGCCATGCGCTCCCGTGGGTGGGGCGCCGCGACGCGTCGAACGACGTATGCGCGGTATCGGCTGGGGCGCGGCGATGTTGCCGCGCTGGTTGGGCTTGCGCTGTTTGGCGCCGCCGCGGTGGCGGTGGCGTGGACCGCGACGACGCAGTATTCGTTTTATCCGCAGCTCTCGGTGCCGGCGCCGTGGCCGGGCTATGTTGTGTACGCTGCCTGGATGGTGCTGCCTTGCACGTTGCACGCGATTGATGAGAAGAGGTTTGGCTGATGGCTCGGTTGGATAGGGGCCCGGTGTCGGGCGCGGCGTGCGGCCCGGATATGCCGGCGATTGAGGTGCGGAGCCTGAGCTTTGCCTACCCCGATACTGATGCTGCGGTGCTCGAGGGGCTCGACTGGTCTGTTCCCCAAGGTGCATTTGCGCTGCTTGTTGGCGGTACCGGTTCGGGCAAGTCGACGCTGCTGTCGCTGCTCAAGCCCGAGATCGCGCCGGCGGGTACGCTCTCCGGCGAGCCGCGCGTGCTGGGCGAGAACGTTGCCGACATGGACGTGCGGGCATCGGCGGAGCGCGTGGGTTATGTGTTTCAGGACCCCGAGAACCAGATCGTGTGCGAGACCGTGTGGCACGAGATGGCGTTTGGTCTGGAAAACTTGGGGCTAGCGCGTGATGAGATGCGCCGTCGCGTATCTGAGACCAGCTATTTCTTTGGGCTGGAAGATTGGCTCCACCGCGACACCGATACGCTTTCGGGCGGACGCAAACAGCTGCTGTCGCTGGCGGCTGTGCTGGCATTACGCCCGCGCGTGCTGCTGCTCGACGAGCCCACGTCTCAGCTCGATCCCGTTGCCGAGAAGAATTTTCTGCACGCGCTGTTTCGTGTGAATCGCGAGCTGGGCTGCACGGTTGTTGTGGCGACGCATCAGCCGCGCCCAATGCTCGAATACGCGACGTGTGCGTACCGGATTGAGGATGGCCGCGTGCACGAGGCGGCGGATGTGGCTTCTTTGGTATGCCGAGAATCGCTGTTTTCCGATGACACGTTGGGGTGGGGTGCCATCCGATGTGCAAAAAACGGAGTATTCAGCAGGCGTGAGGACAATTTGGGCTCTCTGGAGCCGCCCGGGGACGTATCGAGCGCGAAAAAAAGTTTGGAATTGGACAAATCGTCCGAATTTGTGGCGCAAACGTCGCTCGAGAACGGCTTGGAAGCCTTCTCGCGCACGGATGGAAGCAGAATACTCCAAAAAATGCACGGCGGGTCGGCTACCACCCTGTCGGAAGGCTGGTTTCGCTACGATCGAGCGTCCGGCTGGGTGCTGCGCGGGCTCGATGCGTCGTTTTCGGCCGGTGCGGTGCATGCGATCGTGGGCGGCAACGGATGCGGTAAGTCGACGATGCTTTCGGTGCTGGCGAAGACCGCCAAGCTGCAGCGCGGCCGCATGGTGCGCGGAGCGGCCTCGGCGGCGCTGCTGCCTCAGAATCCCAAAGCATTGCTGGTTGCCGAGACGGTTCGCGATGAGCTGATGGAATGGGCCTCAACCTGCGGATATGACGAGAACTTGGCGCGGGAGCGTGCGGCGAGCTTGGGGTTGTCGGGTCTGGATGGACGCCATCCGTACGATCTTTCGGGCGGGCAGCGTCAACTGCTTGCATTGGCAAAACTGCTGCTAATCGGCCCCGAACTGCTATTGCTCGATGAGCCCACCAAGGGTCTAGACCTGTTCAGCCGCCGCACCATCGCCCGCGCCCTGCGTGACCATGCGAAGGCTGGCGGCACCGTCATCATGGCTACGCACGATTTGGACTTTGCCGAGCAGGTAGCCGACGACGTCGCCATGATGTTTGACGGCGAGATTGCCTGCATGGAGTCCCCGGCCGACTTCTTTGCCGACAACGTGTTCTATAGGGCGTGATGGGATGACGGACTGTCGTTTCTCGCGTTTGCTTGCAAAACTGGAGATCCCGCTGTTGTTGGCGGTGCCGGCGGTGATGGCTGCCGCGTTGCTGGCGGGTGTTGAGCAGACAGCGTTGGCCATGCTGGTTGTGGTGGCGTTGGTGCTTGCGCTGTTCTTTGCGGGCTATGAGGCATCGCGTCCAGGCCTGCGTCAGATTATGCCCACGCTGGTGCTGGCGGCGCTGGCGGCGGCGGGGCGCATCCTGTTTGGACCCATTCCCGACTTTAAACCCGTGAGTGCCATCGCCATTATCGCCGGGGCGACACTCGGTCGTCGTAACGGCTTTATGGTCGGTGCGTTGGCGGCGCTGACCAGCAATTTCTTTTTTGGGCAGGGCATGTGGACGCCGTGGCAGATGTATGCCTGGGGGCTCGTGGGATACGTTGGCGGTGCGCTGGCGTATGCGGGCGCGTTCGACCGCGCCGACGGCACCGTGCGCATGCCGGCGCTGCTGGCGTACGGCTTTGCGTCGGGCCTGCTCTATGGCGTCGTGATCAACGCGTATGACATCATTGGGTTTGTACAGCCGCTTACTTGGGCGGGTGCCGTGGCACGTCTTGCCACGGCGGTGCCGTTCGATATTACGCACGGACTCGCGACATGCGTGTTTTTGGCCGCCTTGTACAAGCCCTGGTGCCGTCGCATTAACCGTGTCGTCGTGAAATACGGGCTGTAAGGCATTTCGCGTTCCCTCACGAACTTGCGGTGGAATAGTTCTCGTTTTTGGCAATTTGCTGCCCAAACAGGAACTATTCCACCGCAACTTATAGGGGGAGAGGGGTCACATGATCTGTTTTCCTCTGTCCCCCAGGAAATTACTTGGGGCTAGAGCTCTAGCGTGAGGGTGACGGGGCAGTGGTCGCTGCCAAAGATGTCGCCGCGGATGCCGGCGTCGCGTACGTTGTCGGCGATTGCATCGCTTACCAGGAAGTAGTCGATGCGCCAGCCTGCGTTGTTCTTGCGGGCATTAAAGCGGTAGCTCCACCAGCTGTAGACGCCCTCGACGTCGGGGTTTGCCGCACGCCAGGTATCGGTAAAGCCGGCGTTGAGCAGCTCGGTAAACTTGCCGCGTTCCTCGTCCGAAAAGCCTGCGTTGCCGCGGTTGGACTTGGGGTTCTTAAGGTCAATCTCCTCGTGCGCAACGTTAAAGTCGCCGCAGGTCACAACGGGTTTGCCGGTCTCGTGCTCGAGCGCGCTCAAAAAGTCGCGGTAGGCATCGTCCCAGGCCATGCGCACGTCGATGCGGGCGAGTTCGTTTTGCGCGTTGGGAGTGTAGACATCCACAAACCAGAACTTGTCGAACTCCAGCGCGCAGACGCGACCCTCGGTTGCGGCTTGGGCGACGAGCTCGGCCGCCTCGCCCTCGCCGGCGTAGGGCAGCAGTGCATCGGCGCGCAGTACGCGCAGCGGTTCCTGGCGGCTAAAGACCGCGGTGCCCGAGTAGCCCTTGCGCTCGGCGTAGCTCCAGGTTTGGTGATAGCCGGGCAGATCGACCTGCACCTGGCCTTCTTGCAGTTTAGTTTCTTGCAGCGCCAGGATATCGACGTCGAGTTCTTGCGCGATCTGGATAAAGCTCGGGTCCTTTTTGAGCACGGCGCGCAGGCCGTTGACGTTCCACGAGGCGAAAGTGTAAGTCTGAGGCATGGTGTCCTTTCGACGGGGTTGGCAGGCTTAAGATTAGCGCAACAGGGGCGGTGGTGGGCACCGCGCGTGCTGACCCAAAGGCCGCATGCTGGGACATCGCCCGACGCTGCCCGACCAACAAGGACGGAGGACTCATATGACGCAGGCAATATCGGACCCCAGGCAGGCCTCCGCCGCGCTGGCGGATCTGTTTGACGCCCACAAGCGCGTGGTCTTCTTTGGCGGCGCGGGTGTTTCCACGGCGAGCGGCATCCCCGATTTCCGCAGCGTGGACGGCCTGTATCACCAGCAGTTTGCCTATCCGCCCGAGACCATGCTGTCGCATAGCTTTTACGAGGCGCATCCTGCGGAGTTCTTCGACTTTTACCGCACCAAGATGATCGCGCTTAACGCTAAGCCCAACCGCTGCCACACCAAGCTGGCCGAGCTGGAGCGCGCCGGTAAGCTTGATGCCGTGGTGACGCAAAATATCGACGGCCTGCATCAGATGGCCGGCTCACAGCGCGTGTTTGAGTTGCACGGATCGGTCCATCGCAACATTTGCCAGTCGTGTGGCGAGGTCTATAGCGCCGAGTGGATTTGCTCGCGCGAGCACGAGGACGCCGCGGGCGTGCCTGTGTGTCCTACGTGCGGCGGGCGCATCAAGCCCGATGTGGTGCTCTACGAGGAGCCGCTCGATGAGCATGTGCTGACCGGTGCCGTTGCCGCCATCGCCGCGGCCGATGCCCTCATTGTAGGCGGGACCTCGCTCGTGGTGTATCCGGCGGCAGGCCTTACGCGATACTTTACCGGCGATACGCTGGCCATATGCAACCTTGCTCCCACCGATCAGGATGCAAATGCCGACCTGCTGATTTCTTGCGACATCGCGGCCGCGTTTGCGTTCTAGCCCGCGCGCGCGGATACAATAGAAAGACTGAGTGCAAAGCGACCCCGCCGCCAGCTCCCCAAGCTCGGCGGCGTGGGCATTTTAGGAGGATGTTCATGGCGAACGACAGCAAGACATGGCGGTGCGGAAAGTACGAGCTCAGCTTTGACCGTCCGCGCATCATGGGCGTCCTCAACGTGACGCCCGATTCGTTTAGCGATGGCGGGGAGCACTTCGACCCGGATGCCGCCATCGAGTACGGCCTGGCGATGCTCGACGCCGGCGCCGACATCATCGACGTGGGCGGCGAGTCCACGCGCCCCGGCTTTACCCCGGTCAACCCCGACGAGGAGGCTCGCCGCGTGCTGCCCGTGGTGCGCGCGCTGGCCAAGGAGGGCGCCATCGTCTCGATCGACACGCGTCATGTGGCGGTTGCCAAGGCGGCCGTGCGCTGCGGCGCCTCGATCGTCAACGACGTGACCGGCTTCACCGATCCCAAGATGGTCGAGTTTGTTAAGACGAGCACCTGCGGCATCATCGTGATGCATGCCGGCGAGGTCGCCGCGCCCACCCGCACGCACGCAACGGTGCAGCTCGATACCTCGGCAGCGGCGTTTGTTGCCGAGAAGGCGCGCGAGGCGGCTGCCGAGGCCGCGCGTGAGGCCGAGAAGCCGGCTCGCCGCCGTCGCGGCAAGTTGCTGGGTGAGCCTAAGTCGGAGGCCAAGCTTCCGGGCGGCGTGGTGCAGCCCTCGTTGCCGTTTGGCGAACCGGAGCCCACGTCCGAGCCTGCAAGCGAGCAGGAGACGCCCGCCGCCGAGCAGACTGCTGCCGCC
This sequence comes from uncultured Collinsella sp., assembly GCA_902491415.1. Lineage (GTDB taxonomy): Bacteria > Actinomycetota > Coriobacteriia > Coriobacteriales > Coriobacteriaceae > Collinsella. The sequence continues at coordinate 5,299 of CABUHP010000017.1, read as the reverse complement.
GAGACCGTCGCGCCCGCGCCCGCAGCCACCGAGGCCGCATCGGAGTCCAATGACCGTCTGGCCGCCATGATGCGCCGCAGCGCCCGCCGCGAGGAAGCCTACGTGCCCACCTCGCAGCTCCGCCGCTTCACCCTGCCCGATTCGGCGCCCATCATGCGCCGCGTCATGGGCTTTCTGTCTGACCAGGCCCGCACACTCATCCATGCCGGCGTGTCGCGCGACCGCATCTGCATCGATCCTGGCCCGGGCTTTGGTAAGTCGGCTAACGAGGACATCGTCATCCAGCGCGAGACTGCCAAGATGGCGTCACTGGGTTATCCGCTCATGTGCGCCGTGTCGCGCAAGCGCTTTGTGGGCGCCGTCTCGGGCGTGACCGAGGCCGCCGAGCGCGATGCCGCTACGTTTGGCGTGTGCCTGGGCGCCATCCAGGCCGGTGCCAACATCGTGCGCGTGCACGACGCCGCGGGTTTTGCGCAGTTCCTAAACGGCTACTGGGCGGTTGCCAAGCCACAGCCGCGCCGCGCGTTTGTGGCCGTGGGCTCCAACCTGGGGCATCGCTGCGACAACATCCGCGCCGCACGCGAGATGATTGCCGAGATTCCACTCACCTGCGTGTCCAACTCCTCCAAGATTTACGAGAGCGAGCCTGCCTACGAGACGCGCCAGGACGCGTTTGCCAACGCCGTCATCGAGATCAAGACCGAGCTTGCGCCGCTGGTGCTGCTCGACGAGCTCATGAAGATCGAGGCCGAGCTGGGGCGCGACCGCTCCAAAAAGGCCAAGGCCAACGGTCCGCGCACCATCGACCTGGACCTGCTGTGGATGGACGGCGAGACCCACGGCGGCAAAAAGCTGCGCCTGCCGCATCCGCTGATCGGCGAACGCGATTTTGTGCTGGTGCCGCTCGAGGACCTGATGCACGACCCGGCGCGGTTCTTCCGCTACAACGGCGTCGAGGTCAAGGAGCCCGAGGACCGCGTGGGCCATATCGTGGGCGAATTGGGGCGTATGTAGATGATCGAGATGAATGCTGTTGCCGCTGGCACCGAGCTCGACGCGGCGCGCGACGCGGGCCGCGAGGGCATGTCCGCGGGCTGGTGCGCGTGGAGCGCGGGCGATGCATCGCTGATGTTTTCGCTGGTCGTGCGCCCCGATGTGAACATGCACGCCTTCCACGGCCTGCCGTTTGTGGCCGCAATGGGTATGATGGACGCGCTCGCGGGCACGGCTTCGACGCCGGGGTTGGGCCTTGCCGGTAAGGTGGGTATCCAGTGGCCGAGCGATATCGTGTGCGGTGCGCCTGCGTTTGAGACGTCGTTTGCACGCGCCTCCGTCAACGGTGGCGCCGGTGCCGCAGGCATGTTCGGTGCCGTGACGGTGGATATTGAGCGTTCGGCGCTGAGCGAGCTTGGTGTGGACGTGGCTGACGAAGCGCTGGTCGAGGAGTTGGCCGCCGCCGTGTTGACCCGCGTGGATGCCTGGGCGGTTGTCGCCAACACGCCACAGGGTGCTGCCGGTCCGCTGGCCCCCGTGCTGGGCGAGTACTTCGACATGGTGCCGCTGCTCGGTCGCCAAGTTGCGGCGGTGTCGCCCAACGGCTTGCCGCTTGCGGTCGGTGTGTTTGCGGGCCTGGACATCTGGGGCCGCGCGACCATCAAGACCGATGCCGGCGAGCAGGAGTTTCCGCCCGAGGCTGTACGAATTCGCGGACTGTAACGCGTAGCGCCCGCGCCCAAAGATAACGACGACAACAAGACCCTCCTCGGCCTGTGCCGGGGAGGGTCTCGCCTATCTGGGGAACGGGGTTGCCAGCGCTCTATTCCTCAAAAATGAAAAATTTTCGTTTTTGAGGAATAGAATTAAGCCAGCTCGGCCTTTTGCGAGGAATATTCGTTGCAGAGTCTATTCCTCAAAACTGAAAAATTTTCGTTTTTGAGGAATAGCGATAAAAGACCGCAGGGAGGCGCCAATGAAACTCATCAATAGAACGTCATACATGGACATGTTGACGAGCCTTATTGGCGTGCCGGACATCAAGGTCATAACGGGCATTCGCCGTGGCGGTAAGTCAAAATTGCTCGAGGCCCTCCGCGATTACGTGGAGGCAAATCTGTCCAATTCGAATGTCATCCATATCAATTACAACCTCGACGAGTTCGAGGACCTGCTCGAATATCATGCCCTGCTCGCCTATGTAAAAGAGCATCGAGTGTCCGACAAGCAAAACTTCCTGCTTATCGATGAGGTTCAGATGTGCGACGGCTTTGAACGCGCAATCAACAGCCTCCATGCATCCGAGCAGTACGACATTTTCATTACCGGATCGAACGCCTTTTTGCTGTCGAGCGATCTGTCGACGCTCTTTACGGGGCGTACGTTCGAGATTGAGGTTTTCCCATTCTCGTTTGAGGAGTATCGTCTCTATGGCGACGAGGGCGATGTCGACCGCGACTTCGATGAGTACGCGAGAACCGGCGGTATGTCCGGCTCTTACCCTTATCCACTGCAGGAGCAGCGCTATCAATATCTCTCCAATGTCTTCAAAACGCTCATCGTGAGGGATATCGTGCAGCGGTATAACGTGAGAAACGAATCGGCGCTGCTGCGCATTGCCGATTACATGATGGACAACGTTTCCAACATTACGTCGGCACGCAACATTACTGATGCATTAAATGCGGATGGGCTAAAGATTACGAACAAGACGGTCGGCACGTACATGGGGTACCTGTGCGATGCGTTTGCCTTCTATAAAGTTCGTCGGTACGACATTCGCGGCAAAAAATACCTTAAGAGCGGCGAGAAATATTACCTGGTAGACCACGCGTTCAAATACGCACTGCTCGGTACACGTGATATGGATTGGGGACGCGTATACGAGAACATGGTGGCCATCGAGCTGCTGCGCCGCGGATACGAGGTATACGTCGGTGTGCTCTATAAAAAGGAAATTGACTTTATAGCAATCAAGCGAAGCGAGAAGCTCTACATTCAGGTGAGCGACGACATCAGCTCGGATAAGACATTTGAACGCGAGATTTCGCCACTGCTGAGCATTGGCGACGCGTACCCCAAGATGATTCTCGCCCGAACGCATCACGAGGCCACGGACCGCAATGGGGTGCAGATCGTGGACCTGGCGAGGTGGCTATGCGGCGAGGCGTAGCAGAAAGCCTATTCCTCAAAACTGATAAATTTTCGATTTTGAGGAATAGGACCGATGCGTTGCCTAGTTCGCCGCTCGCGTTCGTGCTCGACTTAAGCCCCTGCTCTATCCCAGCTCCTGCATGCGGCGGTAGATTTCGCAGATGCCCTTGATGGTGAGCTGTCCATCGACCACGTCGAAGGCATCGGTCGAATCGGCGACGATGCTGGCGAGGCCGCCCGTGGCGATAACGGTGGCATCCTCGCGCCCCAGCTCGCGCTTCATGCGCGCGACCAGACCCTCGGCCATGGCAGCGGCGCCCACCACGGCGCCGACCTTGATGCACTCTTCGGTGTCGCGACCGATGGCGTGCTCGGGCGCCTCGAGCGGCACGCTGGCGAGCTTAGCGGCACGGGCGGCAAGCGCGTCCATGGAGATACGGATGCCCGGCGCGATCGCTCCGCCAATGTAATAACCGTCCTCATCGATGACGTCGATATTGGTCGCGGTGCCAAAGTCCACCACGATCGCCGGTGCGCCGTAGAAGGTCTCGGCCGCAACGGCGTTGGCGATGCGGTCGGCGCCTACGGCCTGGGGGCGCGCCGCACGCAGCTTGGTCACGGCGGCCGTCTGCGGCCCGATGACGATGGCGTCCGCGGCAATGCGGTCGGCCACGGCGTGCCATTCGCGCGAGAGCTGTGGCACCACGCCGGCAAAGGCGATCGCGTCGACCGCGCCGAGCGAGAGGTCATACATCTTAAAGAAGCCCATCAGGCGCACGTGGATCTCGTCGGCGGTATAGGAGCGGTCGGTGGGCATGTGCCACGACTGCACCAGCTCGTCTCCGTCAAACAGGCCCATGGCCGTCTGCGTGTTTCCCATATCGATAGCGAGCAGCATGTCTACTCCCAGTGTTGGCATAAAAGGACGCGCACCATTGTATACGCGCCGTCGACGGCGCTCGGCTGCGATTCGTTTACGGTGATAGGGGCTGAGGGGTTTAAATATGAAGGAATTATGCTCTACGAGATTTTCCTTGCCGCTTACCGAACTCCCGCGTAATATTCTTTCTTGCGCACATGAGGCGCCCAGACATTGCGGGGTGGAGCAGTCTGGTAGCTCGCCGGGCTCATAACCCGGAGGTCGTAGGTTCAAATCCTGCCCCCGCGACCAAGAACTTGCAGCTCGTCGGCCTAGCCGGCGAGCTTTTTTGTTATTCCGGGACTGTGTTTTCGGTCCAATTCTCGGCCTCTCAAACAAAATCTCGATCTGTAACATCTAGACCCGATTTGGGCGGCTTGGTGTTACAGATCGAGATATACCGGTGGGTTGGGTCGTGTTTGTCTAAATCTGTAACACGAGGGACGGATTTTGCCGAGTAACTGTTACAGATTTAGATTTTCTAGCAGGCGGGTTTGGTTTGTCTCGATCTGTAACAGATAGGGGCCAAAAGTGGGCCTAGCTGTTACAGATCTAGATTGTTGAGGATGGGCCGAGAGGAATGTCTCGATCTGTAACAGTAAGACCCGGTTTTGCCGCGTAACTGTTACAGATTGAGACAAACCGACGGGCCGCCCCGCCCCATCCACCTGCCGCCACCTGATATTCGCCGATTTTCGTTGTGCCGCTGTGCCCCCATGCCATATCCTCTAGACAACTACGCGGCATCATCGCCGTCGCGCCTACAAGAGAGGAATATCCATGACCGCACCTGCATCCAAGCTGCTCCAGCCCATTACGGTTGGCCCCCTCGAGCTCAAGAACCGCATTATGTTCCCGCCGCTAACCACCGGCTACGAGGAGCGCGACGGTTCCATCGGCGAGCGCAGCCTGGCTTTTTACGAGCGTCTGGCCCGTGGCGGCGTGAGCTACATCGTCATCGGTGACGTCGCTCCCGTCATGACCGCAAGCCCCACGCCCAAGCTGGCAACCGACGCTCAGATCCCCACGTTTAAGGCGCTGGCCGATGCCGTCCACAAGCACGGTGCCAAGGTCGCGCTGCAGCTGTTCCACCCCGAGTACGACGTGCCCGGTGTCGGCCGCATGGTCATGGGCTCCATGGCTGCTGCCAAGGCCGCGCAGGAGGCCAAGGCCGCTGGTGACGAGGAGACCTTTGCCGCCAAGATGGCCGAGTCCAACGAGATCCGCAACCAG